>JBFMCL010000017.1 GCA_040754395.1 Nitrospirota bacterium
GGATACTGGTTATTGGCTGATGTTTATAAAGGAAGGACTTTTGTCGATGGTGTATTGAAGCAGGAAACCAAGGTGCTTGAAAGGATGGCCGCCTAAATGCTTTTTACACACCTATTGACATGACTCCAAAGTAAAGAAAGCAGTGGGTAAGCTCATAGGGAAGAAAGGGCTAAGTCACCAGAATGTTATGCGGATCAGCAGCAGGATCGTAGAGGAATTCAATGTTTGGAAGAAAAGGGACCTGTCGACGCTGAAACCGGTATATCTCATCCTTGACGGAATACGGCTGGGGGTGAGAGCGGAAACAAGGGAGAAAGAGGCGGTACTGGTAGCCTGGGCGTTTCTGGAGGACGGCAGCCGGGAACTGGTAAGCGTATCTCTCGGCAACCGGGAATCATACAATGCATGGAAGGGATTTCTGGAGGATCTCGGAAAGAGGGGACTGAGCGAGCCGATGCTCACAGTCATTGACGGCTGTCCCGGACTCATCAGAGCGGTGGATGAAGTCTTCCCTGAATCGGATACACAGCACTGCACCAAGCACAGGACTGAAAACGTGCTGGATAAAGTGCTTGAACAGGATAAAGCTTCAGTGAAGGAGTCGGTGCGAAAGGTATTCTACGCCTCGACCTATGAGCACGCCAAGGAAGCGGTGGAGATGTTCAAAAAGAAGTGGAGCATGAAATATCCTTCAGCAGTAGAGTGTCTCACCGAAGGGATAGAGAACTGTTTGACCTATTATAAATATCCTTATCAGCACTGGCTTAGAATACGGACGACGAATGTTGTGGAGCGGAGTTTCAAGGAGGTGAAGCGCAGAGTAAGAACGGCTGGCAGGTTTCACAATGAAGAGCGAGCACTCACCATGGTTTACTGGCAGCTCAATGAGCTTAACTGGAATGGAGTGAGTATGAGCAAAGAGGCAAAGGCAATTCTTGCGAAGATACGTGCATCAAAACTTCAAAGGATTGCGGCATAATGGTATTCATGAAAACCCTTGAGAATAATGCCCTGATCAGAATTTACAGAAAAGACTTGACAGTGCCGTGAAGCCAGAGGTAGGGATGATGTTACATGGTACAAGACCAGACGGTCAAACGTTTGGAGCCAGGATCACAGAAGTAAAGGAAAATGTTATCGTTGTAGACTTAAATCATCCGCTTGCAGGTAAGATTCTGAATTTTGAAGTAGATGTTATTGAAGTAAATTAAGCTGTATTGATGAATAATAGAGGAACAGAGGGAGATATGCCATTTTTTATTCATTTTGAAAAATGTATGTGGTGGTAATTGATGAAGGAAGTGCACAAGAGCCATTACTGATTGATATACCGTTCATTCCCCCATAATCTGCACCACGATATTCCTGTCCCTTCCCCGGTTGTCAAAATCGATAAAGACAATCTGCTGCCAGGTCCCCAACACGAGCCTTCCTTCCACCAGGGGAATTGTAAGAGACGGCTTCATAAGCGCTGCCCTGACATGGGAGAACCCATTCCCGTCTCCCCATCTTCTGTCGTGTTCATAGGGAATATCGGAGGGCACTATTTTTTCTATGGCCTTTTTCAGGTCGTTGATGACGCCCGATTCATATTCGATAGTAGTAATGCCTCCCGTGGAACCCGTGCAAAAAACAGTAACCAGTCCGTTCTGAATATCTGATTGTTTAACGATCTTTGTAACCGGACCGCTGATATCGAGAATATCACTGAAGCCTTTTGTCTGTAAGGAAATCGTATCTGTGGCAATCATAATGCCTCCTGTCTTATCCTGCAGGGATTGTTTGAATCCTTTATTATGCAACACCATCACTTGTAATATCTCAGCTCCGATGATAAATGACTCAAATGTTTGGCAAACAGGTACTTGCGAATACCGAAAGCATTCGGGACTCGCAATGACTATGCGTATAGCTGGATTTGGGTAATAATGGAAAGAACATTGCTGGAGGTATTTCCCTGGGGTGAGAAATGTAACGAAAACTTAACAGCGCTGTAACATTCCTGTAATATTGAAACGGTAATGTACCCTAAAGGAGGAACGCAATGAAAAAAAATCTGACGATACTATTCACACTTCTCTTCGCATTTGCCTTTGGCGGCATTTCTTTTGCTGAAGACCTGAGGATCGATGGTTCAACGACGGTATTGCCGATCGCCCAGAAGGCGGCAGAGGTATTCATGAAAAAGAACCCGAAGATCAGGGTGTTCGTATCAGGCAGCGGTTCGGGAACCGGCATTAAGGCGCTCATTGACGGAACCACAAATATTGCAACAAGCTCGAGGGAGGCAAAGGACAAGGAAGTAGCCTCCGGCAAAGCAAAGGGAGTAACACTTACCGGACACGAGGTTGCCCTTGACGGCATAGTTCCTATAGTGCATCCCTCCATGAAGATTAATGACATCTCCCTGGAACAGCTTAGGGATGTGTACAACGGAAAAATCAGAAGCTGGAAGCAACTTGGCGGCCCGGACAGACCGATATCTGTGGTCTCAAGAGATACCAGCTCAGGGACATATGAGGTCTGGGAGGAAAAAGTCCTGAAGGGCGACAGGGTAAGACCTGACGCGCTTCTCGTTGCCTCCAACGGACAGGCAGTGCAGACGGTTGCAAAGAACAGATATGCCCTCGGGTATATCGGCATAGGATATATCGAGAAAACGGCAAAAGTTCTCAAGGTCAATGGCAAGGCAGCATCACCGGCAAGTGTGCGTGACGGCTCATGGCCGGTCGCACGGCCGCTCTACATGTATACGAACGGGAAACCCGCCGGTATAATCGCAAAATTCATTGATTTCATGCTCTCAAAAGAAGGGCAGAAGGTGGTCAATGAAGTGAAGTACGTGAGTATCAAGTAAAGAGAGGGCGCAAGGGTGCAAGGGTCCGAGATGATCCCTGACCCCTTTTTATTGCAATTATGAAATGGCAGACAAAGGAAAAGACGGTTGAGCTGATCGTAAGCACAGTCGGTCTTGCCTCGGTCATCATCCTTCTCCTGATAGGGTTCTTCCTCTTCAGGGAGGCCTTTTATATTTTTTATAAAGCAGGCGTTGCGAAGGTGATATTCGGCAGCGAATGGTATCCCACCTATGACCCGCCGAGCTTTGGCATGTTTCCCCTCATCATGGGAACTGTGACTGTAACTGTGCTTACCGCGGTTATGGCGATTCCTCTGGGACTGGCGACGGCGGTCTACATCGCCGAAGTGGCCAATCACCGGGTCAAGGAAATTCTGAAACCCCTTATCGAAATGCTCGCGAGCTTTCCCTCAGTGGTGCTCGGGTTCTTCGGCATGGTGATTATCGCTCCGATACTTTCCAACTGGCTCTCCCCGATGCTTTCGGAAACGCTTCCGGAACTGCTGAGAAGCACCGGTATTCCCTTTCTGTCCACAACCCTGGCGGACTTCTGCTATGACAAGCTGTTCATCGCTTCGGGACTGAATATTTCCACCGCCGCGCTGATGCTCATGGTCAGGGCCGTGCCGGTTATCGCAAGCATTGCAGAAGATGCTCTGACCGCGGTTCCCCGCACCTACAGGGAGGCTTCCTATTCTCTGGGGGCAGACAAGTGGGAAACCATCTGGAAAGTGGTCATTCCCGCTTCTGTATCGGGACTGAGCGTCGCGGTAATTCTTGGCATCGGCACGATAGTTGGCGAGACCATGATCGTACTGATGGTAGCGGGTGGAGCGGCGGTCGTGCCTCACTGGTTTTTTGACCCTGCCCGGCCGATGCCTTCGGCAATCGCGGCTGAAATGGCCGAGGCACCGTATCAAAGTCTCCATTATCATGCGCTTTTCGGGGTGGGTGCGCTCCTCTTCCTGTTCACTTTTGTCCTCAGCCTCATTTCTGATTTCATTTCCAGGAAGTACCGGGCCGTGCGAATCGGGGAAAAGGTATGAGCCGGATTACATCCCCTGTGCGTAAACCATTTTCAGAAGTGAGAAAAAAACGGTTTAATCTGAAACAGGAGTTTTTCCTCTCGCTCATAAGGATGTTCGGTTTTTCCGGGGCCCTCACGCTGTTTGTCATCCTTTTTTTTGTTGCATACAATGGCATTGCTGTCCTGAACTGGGATTTCATTACCCTGCCGCCTGTTGATGCGATGACAAAGGGGGGGATCATGCCGGTCATTGTCGGAACAATCCTGCTGACATTGTTCTGCATGCTTCTGGTCATTCCGGTCGGGGTGATTACGGCCATTTTCCTTGCGGAATATTCAAAACCCGGTATGCTTCTCAAGACCATCATGATGTCCATTTATACCCTTGCCGGTGTTCCGTCGGTCGTTTTCGGCCTCTTCGGGCTGGCGGTTTTTGTTGTTGCATTTAATTTCGGAATGAGTCTGATCGCAGGGTCGCTGACCCTTGCAATTATGGTATTGCCCTATATCATATCGACGGCTGAAGAAGCGATTAAGGCGGTTCCTTACAGCTTCAGGGAAGCGTCTCTGGCATGCGGCGCCACGAAATGGCAGACGATACGGAAGGTCGTCCTGCCCACCGCGATGCCGGGAATCCTGACCGGCGCAATCCTCGGCACCGCGAAGGTTTCGGGAGAAACCGCTCCGATCATGTTCACTGCGGCAGCGTTCTTTACCCCCGGGATACCGAGATCGCTGTTCGAGCCTGTGATGGCATTGCCCTATCACATTTATGTGCTTGCAACCGCAGGCACCCATATAGAGGAGACAAGACCGATCCAGTACGGAACTGCGCTGACGCTTATCATCCTTGTACTTGGCATGAACCTTTTGGGCATAATACTTCGGTCGAGACAGCGAAAGAAGAGGGCATGGTAGAAGAAAAAAATATTTTCGCAATGCATGATTTCAGCATCCTTTACGGCAGTTTTATGGCGGTAAAGAACGTTACGCTCAATATCGAGGCGAATAAGATTACTGCGGTGATAGGTCCCTCCGGCTGCGGGAAATCGACACTGCTCAGGTCTCTGAACAGGATGAATGACCTTATCCTGACTTCGAGGGTAGAGGGCACGGTGTTTTTCCGGGGGGTGAATATTTATGATAAGGATACCGATGTGATCGAATTGCGGAGAAGGGTCGGCATGGTCTTTCAGAAGCCCAATCCCTTTCCCAACTCTGTATACGAGAATGTGGCATATGGTCCGAAAATCCGCGGCATAAAAAAGAAAAGACGGCTCGATGAGATCATCGAGAATGCGCTTGTGAGGGCAGACCTGTGGAAAGAGGTAAAGGACAAGCTGAATGAATCAGGGCTCAGCCTTTCCGGAGGCCAGATGCAGCGGCTCTGCATCGCCCGGTCCCTGGCGCAGGAGCCTGAGGTGATCCTCTTCGATGAGCCCACCTCTGCACTTGATCCCATTTCGACTGCGCATATAGAAAATCTGCTCCAGGAACTGCAGAAAACTGTTACCATAGTGATAGTGACACACAACATGCAGCAGGCAGCGAGGATATCGAACTATACCGCATTCATGTATCTGGGAGAACTGGTCGAATTCGGCGAAACGGATGGCATATTTGTGAACCCCCAGCACAAACTCACTGAAGAATACATAACAGGGAGATTCGGATAATGGCTATTTTTGATAATGAGTTGAAGGAACTCCGCGAAAATGTCCTGAAGCTCGGATGCATGGTCGAGAATGCCATCCGGGATTCTGTAAAAGCCCTTGTGGAGAGAGACAGTGAACTCGCCAGGGAGGTGATTAAGTATGACCATCTGGTCAATGCCCTTGATGTCAAAATAGACGAGGAGTGCGTGCGCCTGATCGCCCTCAGGCAGCCAATGGCACGGGACCTGCGGCTTATCACCACTGCCATGAAAATTACGACAGACCTTGAACGGATGGGGGATATGGCGGTAAATATCGCGGAAAGGGCGATCGAACTGAATCAGGAACCCCAGCTGAAACCGTTTGTCAACATTCCCAAGATGGCAGAAATTACCCAGCAGATGGTGAGGGATGCGCTCGATTCGTTTGTGACAGGGTGTTCGCGTCTGCCCTATGAAGTAATCAAGAGGGACGATGAAGTGGACGATCTCACCGTCAGGAATTTTGAAGAACTCCTCGCCTTAATGATTCAGGACCCGAAGATCATTCCCCTGGCAATCAAGAGGACATATATCGCGAAGTACCTCGAGCGGATTGCCGATCATGCAACAAATATCGCGGAGATGATCATTTACATGTGCAAGGGGAAGATGATCAGGCATACGGAGATTTCAGACCCCTGAAGTGTCTCTGTCCCGGTTAATCGGTTCTGAACCTTGATTCATTGAAAACGGGATTCAAGCTGTATTTTGTGATTGTGGTTTCACTGAGCCTGTTGTTTCTCGCAAAATTTACTATCCTGAACGGGAAAAGAATCCCCTCAACTTTCCTGAAATCCGAGAATTCAGCTGTCAGGCTCGTCCTGTTCCTGCCGACCTTAAAATAGCCGACAACCTTCAGGATCAGAAAGCTTTTTGAATCAATATGGACTTCCAGGTCGTTTCTGTAATTGTCTTCGAGCATGAAAATCTCAGTTTCAGCACCGTCCAGGCTGCCTTTCTCGCGGCTGAGCACCCTGAAAGAGCCGTCGAGAAATCCGAAGGGAAGGTCTGTCTGGTTGTACTGATACACCATTGCGATATACGCGGGGCCTTGCACCGGTTCTGTCTTTCCCCCGACCCCCCGGTAGCCTTTTGTCCCGTTCAGGATTCTCGTCTCAGAGGAATGCCTGTATCTGATCTCCACGAGCAGTTTTCTCTCTCGTTTCATATACCGGAAATAGTCGCCTTCATCCTCAGGCAGATATTTTTTTATTCGGCCTTCCGCCGATACCGAAACGACCCCTGCAAGCTTTTCCCTGCCACCGTACGCCTCTATGATTTTTGCAAGGGGGGCATCATTCTGCTCAGATACGGGTTCAGCCTGAACCTGCATACTTGTGCAGCAGAAGCCCAGGATTGTCATCATAACAAGGGTTTTGGCACACAGACCGCGGAGTAGCTGAAAGATGCAGCGAATATTCGCGATAACCTTCCGGGGAATTTTTCTCATAAAAAAGTATATCATAATGTTTCAGAACGATTTTCTGTCTTTTCGCATGTCTGACAGGCAGATGACCTGAAAAAAGTAAACACGTGCGCATGGAAGAATACCCTGAACACGAGCATGCAGAGCCGGTTGAACTCCCGGTCGACGGGACGCTGGACCTCCACACCTTTCACCCCCGCGAGGTGAAAGACCTGCTCCCTGACTACCTTAATGCCTGCAGGGAGAAAGGAATCCTCGATGTTCGTATCATTCACGGTAAAGGCACTGGCATGCTCAGGGAAACCGTCCACGCAATCCTCACACGTTTGCCGTGGGTCGTTTCGTTCGGACTGGCCGGCCACGAGGCCGGGGGCTGGGGGGCGACAATCGTGAAACTGAGGCCGAGAGATTAAAAGCCGATCCGGAAATCAACGACCGAGAATGAGCAAAAATACTCTGTCTTCAGGAAAATCAGAAAAATTCATGAATAATAAGGGTTAAGGGGGGATCGCCACGCTCCTGAGCGCGTTCATCGGACCGTTTCTTTTCAGGAACTCCATCTGGTCCTCATCACGTACAAGCAGTGCTCCTGCAAACCCGAGCGAGTTGATGGAAATCGTCCCGAAAAATTCGCGTGATCTCGGCACGAGGAACATCCAGGTGCGGGAAATCAGGAGACAGTAGGGCGCTGACTGTGTGCGCAGATATCTCGTATCGGGCGGAGCGAGGCCGGTCTGTGCGAGCAGCGCAGCATAAAGCCTGTGAGTCTCGCGGGCTGCATTGAACGGTGAATGAACGATGTCAGGTTCGAGCCATACAAACGCGTTTCTGAATGGAAACGCGGCGATCGACCCCGGTTCTCCGGAGCGTGCTGATGGGAAAAGCGTCTCAATGGGAGTCTCCGGACCTTCCGGAGCCACCGGCAGAGGAATCATCTGGAGGTGCTTATGCCGCTGACTGGCTCCCGCAGCTTCTCCCCCGTTATAAAAACCCAGCCCGTTGTATTCGGCCATACAGACCCAGAGTGCCTCAAAATCGGCACGTGTCAGGAGCGTTTCCTGGTCTTCGAAATGCCGCGTGATGATCAGAAGGTGATGGTGCACAACATTATATTTATTGAGCAGCGCTACGTGGCTTTCAGAAATATCCGCTACAAAAAGGTCTTTGTCGTAAGGGAGAAAGGGATTTGCATGATTTCCTGCAGCCGCGGTCTCATGCTGTTTCTGCCTGGCCTGATGCTTCCTCTGCAGGGCATCAATAATCCGTACGAAGAACCGCACCCCTCCATCTTCAATAAAGTCCCATGCGGTGGGAACAGGCAACTGTGCGCCGGTCCGCAGCGCGTTCTCTGTTGCCTCCACAAGCGATTTCCAGAGAGTGTTCCTCGCGAGAAGAATGTGAGAATTCATTCGGCGTCAATCCAGCATTTTTTGTAATATGATACCAGAATAAGGTATGCTTTACTGAAACCTAATGCATTTTTCTGAAGGAGGGTATCATGGACGCAATCGAATGCATCATGACAAGAATGAGTATAAGAAAATTCAAGCCTGACGTCATACCTGTGGAGATTATCAAAAAGGTCATCGACACGGCGAAATGGAGTCCTTCATACAAAAACAGCCAGCCGTGGGAGGTCATTATTATTTCGGGAGAGAAAAAAGAGCAGTTATCCGGCCACCTCGTGGGTCTTCTGGAAAGCGATACGCCGTCATGCCCTGATCTTCCTGAACCGCAGGCATGGCCCCCTGACATAGAGGCGAGGATACATGCGCTCATGAAAAAGAGAAGTGAACTCACGGGAAAGGATCTGAACGACCCTGATGTGAGAAGAAAGGCAAAAATTGCAAATTTCAGATTCTACGGAGCGCCTCACGGCATGTTTCTCTTCCAGGACTCTTCGCTCACACCCTGGTCCCTTTTTGATATCGGCCTTTTTGCGCAAAACATCATGCTGGCAGCACATGCGTATGGCCTCGGGACAGTCCCCCAGGCATTTCTTACCGATTATGCCCGGCAGGTGAAGGAGTTCCTGAAGATACCTGAAGCAAAGAGGCTGGTGCTCGGCATATCCCTCGGCTATCCCGATTGGGAATCTCCGGTGAACAGTTCCAGGACGGACAGGGTGAGCACTGATGAGATAGCACGATTCATCGGATAATCCCCTGGGCCCGATAAGCGCAGACAGTGCGCATACGACTCTCTCACTCTATGTGAGGAGTTTCTCTGCTTCTTCTGCAGGAAGAGGTCTGCTGAAATAAAACCCCTGTCCCATGTCGCATCTGAGAAGCCGCAGGAATTTCCATTGCTCCTCTGTTTCGATGCCTTCAGCAATGGTCTTCAGCTGCAGCGTATGTGCCATCGAAATGATGGCCATGATGATCGATGCGGTATCGGGGTCTATGGTCATTTCCCGTATGAAGGACATATCGATCTTCAGATTGTCGATCGGGAATCTTTTCAGGTGCGCCAGCGATGAATACCCTGTGCCAAAGTCGTCAATCGAGACAGAAACCCCGATTCTCTTGAGATTTTCAAGCACTGAAAAGGTGAAGTCTATATCCTGCATGAAGGCGCTCTCGGTTATTTCCAGGGTGAGAAGCGAAGGATAAAAGCCTGATGCCCTGATTATCTTCTCTATCATCTGAGACAGGTCTTTCTGTCTGAATTGAATCAGCGAGAGATTTACCGATACAGGAACAATGGAACGACCCCTGTCCTGCCATTCCTTCACCTGCCTGATCGCTGTTCTGAGAATCCATTCGCCGACCTCGATGATCATTCGCGTGTCTTCAAGAACCGGGATAAATTTTCCGGGAGATACCAGTCCTGATTCCGGACTTTGCCAGCGCAACAGGGCTTCCATGCCGGTAATCTTTTTTGTGCTGATATCCCAGTATGGCTGATAATGCAGGATGAACTCTTCATTTTTCATTGCACTGAAGAGGTTCTTTTCCATGAGCACGAACTCTGATGCCTTCACATCCATGCCTTCAGTGTAAAACTGATAGTTCTTCCTTCCCTGCTGTTTTGCCTTTACAAAGGCGAGGTCCGCATTTTTTACGAGGAAGGAAGCGTCTTCTCCGTCATCGGGATATACCGATATCCCGACACAGAGTGTGATCACAAGTTCATTCCCGTTGTGAAGGATGGGGTGAGAGGCGTTTCTCATGATTTTTTCGACAACGATGATAATATCTTCAGGCTGGGCAATATCGATCAGCAAAATCCCGAAATCGTCATTTCCGAGACGTGCAACGGTGTCTCCCTCGCGGACAGATTCCTGAAACCGTACCCCCGTCTCTCTCAATACCGCATCCCCGGTATCAAGGCCATAGGTATCATTTATGGATTTAAACCTGTCGATATCGATCATGAGGACTGCAACAAGCCTCCTGCTGTATTCAGCCCTTGCGATCCCCTGTGTCAGCCTGTCAAGAAAAAGGTTTCTGTTCGGAAGTCCTGTCAGGCTGTCATAGTACGCGAGGTATTCAATTCTGTCTTCCATTGTTTTTCGCTCGGTTACATCAGTGATAATCCCTTCGAGTGCCTGCAGGGCATCTCCGGCAAATACCCCGGAACCTCTTCCCCAGACCCATTTCTGGCTGCCTGATGCGGTGGTAATCCTGTACTCAAGAGTATAGGGCTTTTTCTCATGCAGGGCCTTCCGGACTGATTCGGCAATTTTCTGACGATCTTCCGGATCAATAAGGGACGCGAATGTTCTGACGCGATTGCCGATGAACTCTTCGGCTGGATATCCGGTCAGATCAAAAACCCCCTCGCTCAGATATTCCATTGTCCACTGGGGATCGTTTGCGCAGCGGTAAACGATCCCCGGAAGGTTATTGATTAGCGTGCTGAGCTTCCTGCTGCTTTCCTGCAACTGTATTTCCGCCTGTTTCCGGACAAGAACACCGGAAAGGGTGTCGGCAACGGCACGCAGGAATTCTTCTTCTCTCTGGTTTCTGCTATGGCCTGCATTCAGATACAGGTTTATTATCCCCAATGTTTTTCCCATGTACAGGATAGGAACAATATAATGACCGTGCGGCAGCATTTCCTCCCGGCAGATTTCATGGCGCTCGTCAATATGGTCGGCAAAGAGGATTTCCCCGGTCTGTGCAGACATTCCGCAAAGGCATTTGCCGAAAGGCACGCGAGAGCATGATTGAATGAGCTGTGCAGGGAGGTTATAGTGGGCTTTCAGCACAAGCACCTCAGAGGCATCTTCAACAAGATGGATGCTGCCGCGTGTTTCTGACGAAAGCCATGGAAGCGAAAGCAGCGTGTTGAGGGTTTTTTGCAGGAACAGTTCGAGCGTAATTTTTTCGAGCGATAAACTGAGCATCATGCTGATCGCTGACTGAGTATAGTAATTGTTATAAAGTTCATCTTCTGATCGTTTGCGTTCCGTGATGTCGCGGGCAATTCCGGTCGTGCCGATCACTTCACCCATCGCATTGAAAATAGGCGTTTTAATCGTCTCTATCCACGTCTTGTTGCCCTTTTTGTCGATCAGCGGCTCTTCGACCTGTTTCCGTCTCCGTGTTGCCATGACCTCCTTATCGTCGGCTCTGTACCGTTCGGCAAGTTCCTTTGTCCAGATATCCAGATCCGTTTTACCGTACAGTTCGTCAGGGCTTACTCCGCATGCATCGCCGAAAGGTCTGTTCACCGCAATAAACCTGCTTTCCTCATCTTTCAGCCAGGCGATATCAGGGATATTGTCCAGAATTGCCTTCAATTGTTCCCTGTTTTCAGACAGCTTTTGTTCGGCCTGCTTGCGCTCGGAAATATCGTGCAGACTGCCCACAACCTTTACCGGCCTTCCCTCAGCATCGCGTTGTATCATTGCAGAAATTGAACACGGGATCAGAGAACCGTCACGGTTTCTGAGAGTTATTTCGTAATCATGTGCCTTCCCATGTTCCAACAAAATCTTGAGAAGGGCATTTCTCACCTTCGGGTCTGCATAAAAATCGAGTATTGACTTCCCGAGCACATCATCCCGCGCATATTGTCCTCTTGTAACTGCCTCGATTGAAGGACTGGCTTCCAGTATTGTGCCGTCCAGGTCTGTTTCATAATATACATCCTGTATGCTCTGGAAGATATTCCGGTATTTTTCCTCATTCTTCTTTATTGCTTCTTCGGCACGCTTCCGTTCGGTGATATCACGAAATATCCCCTGGGAGCCAATTATCGTATCGCCGATAATTCGCGGGGTTACGCTTCCCCTGACGTCGATGTTCCGCCCGTCTTTTGCAACAAAGACGGCTTCGACATTGTTCAGGGATTCTCCTGACATTACCCTCTGAAAGTCCTGCATGCAATGGGGAATGCAACTCGGATGCAGAATATCAAAGATGGTAATGTGCTGCAGTTCGTCCCATGTATACCCTGTAACCTTTCGCCATGCTGAATTTACATACTTGAACCGGCCATCCGGGGCAACGCTTTGCACCATGTCATAGGCATTTTCGATCAATGAGCGATAGCGCTCCTCCGATTCACGGAGGAGTTCTTCCGCCCGTTTTCTTTCGGCTTTCCCGATGGCTTCGCGCAACGCGCGGGTTACCGCAGGCACAAGCTGTGACAGACGTTCCTTGAGTACATAATCTGTGGCCCCCTTTTTTAATGCATTAACTGCCACTTCTTCGCCCATGGTGCCGGTCACAAAAACAACCGGCACATCCGGTGAGCGTTCCTTGGAGATTGCGAGGGCGGACAGTCCATCGAACTGAGGAAGGGTATAATCAGCGAGGATTATATCCGGCATGAACTCTTCCAGAGCTTTTTGAAAGTCTTTCCGTGTTTCAACTTTCTCCGCAGCAAATGACAGTCTCCCCCTGCGCAGTTCGTACTGTATCAGTTCAGCATCGTTGGGATTGTCTTCAAGAATGAGTATGCGGAGTTTTTCCATATTCCTCTCTACACACAGAATATCACCGTTTATATGCACTGAAATTCGTGGTGCAGTCTGTTGCTCGTATAAATGCCATTATGCTTTATCATAGCAAAAATTCATAATACTGCATTTGTTTATCTGCAGAAAGATTATTCACGCGCAGGGAGGATGCAGTTTGACGGGAAAGTCTTTTGTTATCATCAGTTCCTGAATGCAACAGAACAGGCTGCTTCACTCAAGGATCACATACCCTTTTGTTTTTCCGATTCTCCTGCCTCTGATTCCCAGTGCTTCAAGGCAGGTGATCTTTCTCTCTTTGCGCATCTCGAGAATTTTCCTGACGGTTTCCGGCCCGAATCCGGGAACCCTGAGCAGGGCCTTTCTGTCAGAGGTATTTATCCTCACCGGATAGTATTCCGGATGGCTGTCGGCCCAGACCTGTTTCGGGTCCTTGTCCAAACGGAGGTTCCCGGTCATATCGAACAGGATGTCCTCTTTGGCAAAACCGTATTTCCTGATGAGAAAGTCGGTCTGATAAAGGCGATGTTCCCGCACGAAGGGTACTTCAGGGTTTCCGGGCAGATGCCGTTCTCCGGGAATCCCGTGATGCCCGAGACCTTTTTGGTAGGCTGAAAAGTAGATGCGCCTGAAATTCAGCCGCTTGTAGAGGCCGAACATGTAGTGTATGATCTCGGAGTCTGTTTCATCGGATGCGCCGACGATGAACTGGGTGGTGCATTTGACGTTCGAAAATCTCATGCCTTTGCCGGACAGCTTTCCCATCAGTTTGAGCGGACGGAGAATGTCCCTGTCAAAGTCCTTGGTGTCCGTGAGCGCCCCGAAATGCTTTTTCCCCGGGGTTTCGATATTGAGCGATACTGCAGTCGCAAGCGAAAAGGAATCTTCGATCGCGGCATCAGATGCCCCCGGGATGATCTTCAGATGGATATATCCTCTGAAATTATGCCGGTATCTGAGGAGTTGCGCAACGGCATTGATCCTGTCCATCGTGTAATCAGCGTTCCTTATGACCGCGGAGCTCAGGAAAAGCCCGGAGACCTTTCTTTTCTGATAATATTCCATGAATATGCGGGCAATCTCCTCCGGCTTCATGGTGCAGCGCCGGACATTGGTTTCCGCACGGAGAGGGCAGTATCTGCAGTCGTTTGTGCAGGCGTTCGAAAGAAGGGTTTTCAGCAGGAAGGTATACCCGCCCTGCGGAAGGGTAACAGGATAAAGCCAGTTGCCTGCAGGTCCCCTCCTCCGGTGCTCATCCCTGCGGGTACCGCATGCGCAGGCAAGGTCATACCGGGAATCCCCGGACAGTACCTGGAGTTTTTCGACCGTATCCATGACCCTCCATGCATTATATCACAGGGTCTGCATATGGCACGCAACCTTCCTATTTGATATAGTGTAATAAAACAGGCAAAAAGGAGGAGATATGCATATAGCGGTTCTGGGAGCGCCGGGTTGTGTTGGGCAAAGCCTTATCAGAAAGCTTCTGACGACGCCGGAGCATGGCATTGTCGCCTCTTTTCGGACTGAAACAGAAGTCCCGCAGAATCTCAGACAGAAAAGAGTTGCCTGGAAGCAGGTCAACCTTCTTGACCCTTCAAGTGCGCAGCATTTCCTCGGTGGCACAGAGGTACTGATCTACCTTATCCATTCACTCGGAGCGAAGAATTTTGAAGAGCTCGATATCCGGCTTGCACACGCAACAGGTGCTGCGGCAGAGAAGGCGGGGGTGAAAAAGATCATTTATCTGGGAGGAATTGTTCCTGAGGGCAAAACAGTATCACCGCACCTCACGAGCAGGATGGAGACCGGAAAGGCACTTGCCTCCTACCGCATCCCGGTTGCAGAAGTACGGGCGAGTATTCTGCTTGAGACCTGCAGCATATCTTTTCTCATTGTGTATTACCTTGCGAAGCGTCTGCCGGTCATGATAACCCCGCGCTGGCTCAATTCGCTCTGTGCGCCCATTGCACTGCAGGATGCGGCAAGCTGTCTCGCGGCACTCGTTTCAAGAGAGGCAAAAGGGCATGAGATTTTCGAAATAGGATCTGACATTGTGCGATATAAGGATCTCCTTGCGCTCTGCGGCAAGGCAATACGGGGGATGCGCAACATTATTCTCCCTGTCCCTTTTTTCGCAATATACCTGTCCACGCTCTGGGTGGAATTAATTACCGGAGTGCCCAACAGTGTGGCTATTGCGCTTGCAGAGGGGCTGAGGACCAATACCGTTCCGGAAAGGAACAGATTCAAAGAGGTTACCGGAAGAGACCCGGTTCCACTTGAGGATGTGCTCGCACAGCTTGCGGAAAAGATGCGCGCCACGCCGGGCTGAGATCAGGCTTCCTGTATCAACGCAGCATACTTCAGGAATTTCGTGCACACCTGCTGACTTGACAGTACCCCCCGCGGTTGATAAGATTTTTCTATAAAAGACACGACTGTCATAGATATTGCCAATATAGTCGTGTTTTTTTGAAAAATGCGCATTGACTCTGTCTTTGACAGAGAGCACAAATCCTGTGGGAAAAGGAGGTGAACATGGACAGGAAGGATGTCAAAAAAATCCTTGCAGGACTGAGTATCGCCGGGCTTCTGGCCGGAACAAGCTTGATTGGCGGTTGTGCCCAGAAACCTCAGGAACCCCCTGTTCCGGCAAAAGAGGCTCCTGCCACTGCTCAGGAAGCTCCCGCTCCGGCTCAGCAGGCACCTGCTCCAAGCAGCTGAGCAGGTACCAAAGAAGGTGCAGGTGGCACCAAAACAGAAAAAGCTCCTGGACAAAGCAGTTGAGCGGGAAGCAAAAAATAGTGCAGTGTGCACTATAATCGCACAGCAAGATGAATACCACTTCTCACAGAAAAACTCATGATATCTACAGGACATGCCGCGAGATTGCAGGTTCTGCAGTCTGGCAGCGCCTCATGAACGGACAGGAATTCACTCCGGAACCCGAACAGTTAATCATCGGCCTAGAGAGGATGGGCGGGCAGGGTATCCCTGAATTTCTCCCTGATCTCGCCCGCCTCGAATGGGCTATCCATGAAGTTGAGATGACTTCTCCGGCTTCCCGGAAAGATACGGATGCAATCTCTCTCAATCCGTCACTCAGGATCCTGGAGGTATCATGGCAGAACCTGACGGAGTTATGTAATCCTGCCAAACCCGCATCATGCAGGAGACCGGAATCAGGAAGAGAGATGATTCTTCTCTGGAAGGTCGCACGCACCGGAGCAGTCCGTTTCCGGCCGGCAACCAGCGAAGACCTGCTGTCTCTCAAGATGATTTCAGAGGCGATTTCCGCTGAACAGGTTGCTGCGGAAGGAAAACTGCCGGTAGGCGCAGTTGATACCTTAATCGACGGGGCTGTTCGGGAAGGGATTCTGAACGCACCTCCTTCGGGGATACGACGTGATCCGCGCATATTCAGGGCAGAAGATGGCATCGGAGAAGAGTTCCTTGAATCCTTCAGTTTCACGCTCCAGTGGCATATTACCCAGGCCTGTGATCTGCAATGCCGGCACTGTTACGACCGCAGCGACCGGTCCCATATGCAATTGGACCAGGCTGTGAAGGTGCTGGACGACCTCCGCGTATTCTGCAGGTCAAGGCATGTCATCGGCGCTGTCTCTTTTACCGGCGGGAACCCGTTTCTGTATCCCGGTTTCATTGAACTTTACCGCGCGGCCTCCGAACGCGGGTTCTCACTCGCGATTCTGGGCAATCCGGCTCGGCGTGAAATACTCGAGGAACTGCTCTCCATACAGATGCCTACCCATATTCAGGTGAGCCTCGAGGGTCTGCCGGAACATAATGATTACATCCGGGGCAGGGGGCATTTTGACCGTGTAATGGAATTCCTCCGGCTGCTCCGTGAACTCGGCATATTTTCGATGGTAATGCTTACCCTCACACAAGACAATATGCATCAGATCATTCCGCTCGCTGAACTTCTCCGTGACCACACAGACAGGTTCCATTTCAACAGGCTTTCGATGGTCGGCGAGGGAGCAAACCTGGTTTTGCCCGGGAGGGATGCGTACAGGGCTTTTCTGGAAGAATATGAACGCGCAGTGCAAGGCAATCCTGTGCTCGGCCTTAAGGACAATATGTTCAATATCCTGAGGCACGAACGCAACACTGAACTTTTCGGCGGCTGCGCAGGATACGGGTGTGGGGCTGCCTTTAACTTTCTTGCGCTTCTTCCGGACGGGGAAGTGCATGCCTGCCGGAAACTCCCGTCATATCTCGGCAACATCTTCAATAAGGGAATTGCAGAAATATATGATTCAGCAGAGGCCGGCCGTTACCGGTCAGGGTGTGCAGCCTGCAGGGGATGCGCTGTCCGTGCGGTCTGCGGGGGATGCCTTGCGGTTGCCTACAGCCATGGCCTGAATATAATCGAAGAAAAAGACCCCTTCTGCTTTATGCCCCCTGCGGGAGCCAGACAGTGACGCTCTGAAACCTTGTTGCGTGGATGCACTGCTCAATTGCAATGTGCACAAGTGCGGTCCCGGGTGATTTCAGGATATCCTTCAGCATCGGGTGCTTTCTGAGAAAGATTTTCGCAAATGATTCCCTTTTTGTGCCACGCCTCAACAGATGCGCACTCCCAAGAATCGTCACCGCTTCAGCATGCATGTAGTCCCCTTCGGTATTGGTTCGGGTATCGATCAGGAGGGCTACCTTCCTGTTCCTGAGGATGTTCCGGTATTTGCGCGTGGATTTCGGTGTGGCAAACAGGATCCCTTTCACATCGGGGGTGAGTGCATAGGCGATCAGGGAAGCATACGGCTGTCCGTCAGCGTCGGTTGCAAGGACCGCATGAGGCTGGGTTTTGTCGATACGTTTCAGGCGTTCGGGGATGTTTGCACTGCCCCTGCTGATTCTGTCAGGTATTTTTTTGCCAGAAGGTTTCATATGAGAGAACGGACTTGCTGAATATATTTCTTTATATTGAACTTTGCTCTGCATCCATTATAGCTCATGTACCGGATTTTTCCAAAGACAGGACGCTCGTTCCATGCCCTGTCATGAACCCCGCCAATACTCCATGCGATCCCGGTGTACCCGTTTGGATCTCTGCCGTCGAGTTCATACCGGTCATTTAAATAAATGGCTATTTCCATAGCCTCCTCTGGAGACTTAGTCCATTCAAGGATCTTTTTTGCCCAGTACATCCTCATGTAGACGTGCATCTTCCCTTTGAAGACCATCTCTGTCTGTGCTGCATTCCAGAGGTCGTCATGGGTCTCTGCGTTCTCGAATTGTGCGAGGCGATACAGGTACGGACGCCGGTCCTTTCTGTGCTCCTGCAGCGTCTTTTTCGCCCACTGAGGGAACCCTTCACATGTGTCATAATGAGGAGTATAGAAGCAGAAATTGTCCGAAAGCTCTCTCCGGACAATGAGTTCCTCCAGAAAAGCCTCCCTTGTGGTCTTGCCCGCACCCGAATTCATTACCTCGAGGGCAACCCTCTGGGCCGAGATATGTCCAAAATGCAGATACGGGGAAAGGTTTGACTGGGCATCAAGCGCAGGATCATTTCTCCGGGTTGCGTAGGAGGGTAATCTGTTTTTGATAAAGTTCCTGAGCATCCGGGATGCGGCCTTTTCGCCGGGGTTTATCCAGTCGACCTCAGGAATGTTGTCAACACGCAATTTCTCAATGATTTCCGGCCAGTCTGTTAAGGTGGTGTTGTTTTTCCATGTGAAAGGGTGTTTCATGAACCGGGGGAATGCACTGAGAAATTCCTGCAATGCCCGCTTTATCTTCGGACGTATCGTGTAGGCGCCGTATTCCTGTTTTGGCGAGGCGACCCAGCAGGGGACAATATTATGGGCATCCACTTCATAGAAGGGGATTGCTATTTTCCGGGATACTGCATCTGCCCATCTCCTCTTGATCTTCAGAGGGTCGAAATCCCTGACCAGTACCCCCGCATTGCACTGCCTGATAAACCGGGGGATCTTCTCTTCCGGTGATCCTGTGAGAAGAATAAAGGGAACATTTTTTTCTTTAAGGCGTTTTTCGACTTCCTGCAGCCCTTTCAGCATGAAGCGATATTGTCGTGTGGTGGCGTCCAGGAATTCTGCTGCTAAACAGAAGACGACCACAAGGGGCTTTTTATGTGTACGTGCGAGTTCCTGAGCGAAAAGCAGCGCCCAGTTGTCTCTGACCCGCTGATCGCGGCTCATCCAGAACACGACCGGCCCCGGCCTTATCGTCCCCTCTTTGAGCGTTCTGATGCGCTTCTGGTTCATGGCATAAGAAGAAAAAAGCTCACAGCTGACTACACACCTCCACAATATTCTATAATGAAATACACATTGAGGCAAACGGCCGGCATTTGGCAGGCACATGATGCGGGCACTCATAAAGATGAAAAAACAGAAGGAATATCTGCACGCAGGAAATTTCACTTCAAAGGAGTATTAAAATGTCTGAGCATGAACGTCCGGACGTGCATGCGGTCCTGGACAACCTGAAACGGCAGATGCCGCTCCGGAAAAAGCTTGCGCTGGTAGTAAAGAATTTTTTCAGAAAGATCATCAGGCTGCAGAGCTGCTGCGGACATCCCGGAGAGCCCGGCTGCTGAAAAAAATAGCATCAGCACCGGTCCGGCGCTGCACGAGCAATATCCGGCACTTTCGGCGCGGTTGCCGGGACTTGCTCGAAACAATTGAAAAAATAAGCAAAAATGAGTAATATTAATCTCTGAATAAAAATGCGGCAACTTGCGCGTGATTGCTTCTCAGAGATTCACAGGTAACTATTTCCGAGGGGAAACATGAAAGAACTGGAGAAACTACGAAAAGAAATCGACCGGATCGACACCAATGTTTTACGTCTTCTGAACGAAAGATCAAATATTGTCCTTAATATCGCACACATTAAACGGAACAGACATGCAAAATTTTATTCCCCTGAACGTGAGAGACAAATATTGGAACGTCTTGCCACCCTCAATAAGGGGCCGTTTCCGAGTGAAGCCCTGAAGGTGATATACCGTGAAATCCTCTCAGCCTCTCTGTCCCTCGAAGAGCCTTTAAAGGTGGCATGTCTGGGACCGCTTGCGACCTTTACGCATCTCGCAGCCCTGCGTCATTTCGGGGCGTCTGCCTCATTTGTGCCGGTCGCAAGTATCAAGGATGTGTTTGATGCAGTCGCAACCGATAAAGCGGATTTCGGGGTTGTGCCTATCGAGAACTCCAATGAGGGCGTTATCAGCTATACGCTTGATCTGTTTTATGACTATGATCTGAAAGTTTCAGCAGAGGTCATGCTCAGGATTAACCATAACCTCCTTTCCAAAAGCGGTTTGAGGAACAGGATCAGGAAGATCTATTCCTTTACCCCGGCAACGACACAATGCAGAAAGTGGCTTGCGGCCAATATGCCAGGCGTACCTATAATTGAGGCTACAAGCACTGCGAATGCAGCAGACCTCGCATCAAGGGATGAAAAAGCGGCGGCTATCGCGAGCGAACTTGCCTCCGAGATATACAGCCTTCAGTTTGTGGAGAGAAGTATCGAAGACAATAAGGATAATTATACAAGGTTCCTGGTGATCTCGAAGGATTTCCCGAAGAAATCCGGGAAAGACAAAACCTCGATCATGTTCTCTGTGAAAAATAAACCGGGTGCGCTCTACGATATCCTAGAACCATTCAAGAAGGCAAAAATCAATCTGACCAAAATTGAATCGAGACCCTCCAGGAGAAAGGCATGGGAATACATTTTTTTTGCGGACATGGAGGGACATATTGAGGACAGCAAACTGAACAAAGCGATCGAAATGGTAAGAGACAATTGCCTTTATCTCAAGATCCTCGGATCATATCCTCACGGAGGTTTTTAATGATTAAGCCACCCTCGTATATTGCAGAGATAAAACCCTATGTTCCCGGAAAACCGGTCGAAGAACTGGAACGTGAACTGGGAATCAGTGATTCCGTTAAGCTTGCATCCAATGAGAACCCCCTGGGTCCGTCACCCATGGCATTGGCAGCGATACAGGACGATCTGGCACATACGCAACATTCAAACAGCATAAACAGGTATCCGGATGGAAGCGGATATTATCTTAAGAAAGCATTAGCGGCAAAGCTGTCTGTTGATGAAGATGAGATTATTCTGGGGAACGGCTCAAATGAGCTGATCGATATCGCCGCAAGGACGTTTCTGAAGCCCGGAGATGAGGCTGTCATGGCCCATCCATCCTTTGTTGTCTATCCGATGTCAACACAGGCAATAGGCGCAAAATCTGTCCAGGTACCCCTGATAAATTTCACCCATGACCTGGCTGCCATGGGGGATGCGATTACCCCTCGGACAAAAATGCTGTTCATCGCGAATCCGAATAACCCGACCGGGACGATCAACACACAGGCAGAATTTGACCGTCTGATGAAGCGGGTGCCTGACGGGATACTGGTTGTGGTGGATGAAGCGTACTATGAATATGTCGCTGACCGTGATTACGCTGACAGCATGAAGCATTTCAGAGACGGCAGAGATATGCTGATACTCAGGACTTTTTCAAAGATGTATGGGCTCGCAGGTCTCAGGATAGGGTATGGGATAGCAAGAAAGGATATTATCACCGAAATCAACAAGCTCAGGCCGCCTTTCAATACAAGCTCTCTTGCACAGAAGGCGGCGCTGGCGGCGCTGAAAGATGACGATCATGTCAATGCCACAAGGGAAATAAACGAGCAGGGCAAGAAATACCTTTACAGGGAGCTTGATTTGCTCGGAATGAAGTATGTTTCTACGGAAGCAAATTTTATATTTATGCCTCTGGAACAGGATGCGACTGTTCTGAATGATAAATTATTGCGATTGGGCGTCATTATCAGGCCGATGGGGCCGCAGGCGATAAGGGTAACAATTGGGATGCCTGAAGAAAACAGAAGATTTGTTGAGGCGTTAAGGGAAGTCATCAGTCAATAGTCATTTTATTGGAGTGCCCACTTCGTGAATGACTGCGAACTCATGATATGGAGGAATAAATGGACATTATTGTCTTAAATCCGGGCGCAACAGAAAAAGAACTCAAACATATCGTAAAAAAGCTTGAAAGCCGGGGCCTTCAGACGAACATATCAAAAGGTACCGAGCGGACCATCATCGGGGTCATAGGGGATACCTCCAAGATAACCGAGGAGGAAGAGAATGCCATAAGGGTGATGGCCGGGGTAGAGGATGTAATGAGAATCCTGAAGCCCTACAAGCTTGCAAGCAGGGATTTCAGGCCGAAGGATACAGTAATAAATGTGAGGGGACACAGCATCGGGGGAAAGAAAATACAGGTGATTGCAGGCCCCTGCGCGGTCGAGAACAAAACGATACTTATGAGCATTGCGGAGAAGGTAAGCGATGCAGGGGCATCATTTATCCGGGGTGGAGCATTCAAACCGCGTACCTCCCCGTATTCTTTCCAGGGCCTCGGTGAAGAAGGATTGAAGTATCTCGCAGATGTGAGAAAAAAATGGGGCCTTCCTGTCGTGACGGAATTGATGGACCCCCGGGATATGGAGGTCATCGCAAAATATGCTGACATTATACAGATAGGGGCAAGGAACATGCAGAATTTCAGACTGCTCCTTGAGGCGGGCACTTCCAAGAAACCTGTTTTGCTCAAGAGGGGTCTGTCGGCAACGATCAAGGAATGGCTTATGGCAGCAGAATATATCATGTCAAAGGGGAACCATCAGGTAATCCTCTGCGAAAGGGGAATAAGGACATTCGAAACCGCGACCAGGAATACGCTTGATCTGAGCGCCGTGCCTGTTCTGAAAAAACTCACGCATCTTCCCATAGTTGTTGATCCGAGCCATGGTGTGGGAAGATGGGATCTTGTTCCTCCTATGGCAAAGGCTGCGGTGGCAGCAGGGGCTGACGGACTCATCATCGAGGTGCATACGAATCCTGAAGAGGCCCTTTCTGATGGTGAACAGTCCCTGAAACCAGGTGATTTCAAGAGGCTGATGAAAGATCTGAAGGCGATAGCCAATGCTGTCGGAAGAGAGATTTGATGGCGGACAGAGACAGAACAAGTCCTCTCTTTTTCGACAAGGTCGCCATACTCGGCATTGGTCTGATCGGTGCGTCTTTTGCCCTTGCCCTGAAAAAGACAGGACTCTGCAACAAAGTTGCCGGATATGGAAGAACAGAGGAGAATCTCAGAAGGGCAGAAGAAAAAGGCATGATCGATGTTTTTGCCTGTGACCCGGAGAAGGTATGTGAGGGCGCAGACCTGATAGTGTTCGCTACCCCTGTAGGTATTTTCAAGGATGTTGCGCAGAAGATACGTGATTCTTTCAAGAAAAATGCCATAGTCACAGATGTCGGCAGTGTGAAAGGGAAACTTGTGTATGACATGGAGGAGTTGATGCCGGAGGGGGTTTTCTTCGTCGGCGGACATCCGATAGCCGGGAGTGAGCGTTCAGGGATTGATACCGCATCAGCAGAGATATTCAGAGGTGCAAGGTGTATCCTTACGCCAACAGCGCATACTGACAAGAACGCCTTTGATAAGGTCGCTGCGCTCTGGGAAGCTTTCGGCTCTCTGGTAACCGTTATCACTCCTGATACACATGACAGGATTTATGCAGCAGTCAGTCATCTTCCGCATCTCATTGCGTACGAACTCGTCAATACCGTGGCAGACATAGACAGTTCTTTCCTTGCATTTTCAGGACAGGGGTTCAAGGATTCCACACGGATCGCCTCCAGTCATCCTGAACTGTGGCGCGACATCTGTTCCCTGAACAGGGAAAATCTCCTGGAATATGTCGGGATGTTCAGACGCAACCTGGACAGGCTAAGTCAGTATCTCAGGGATTACGATTTTGAGTCCCTTGAAAAGGATTTCAAAAAGGCCCGGACACTGAGGGAAGGTATTGGACAGAATTGAGATTCATACCGCAAAGAGGTTCAAAGGTGAATTTTCTCCGCCGCCTGACAAGTCCATATCCCACAGGGCGGTAATCTTTTCTTCCCTCTCAAAGGGGAAGAGCGTCATAAAGAACTTCCTTAAAGCAGAGGATCCCTTCAGTACGGTCAATTCATTCAGGGCTCTGGGTATCGATATCGATACGACAGGGGATGACCTGATTGTCAACGGCAACGGAATCCACGGACTGAAAGAGCCCCATGGCGTTATCGATTGCGGAAATTCCGGCACGACGATACGGCTGCTGTCCGGGGTTCTCTCGGGCAACCCTTTTTTTTCGGTTCTGACCGGAGATGCATCGCTGAGGACCCGTCCCATGGCCCGGGTAATTGCCCCGTTACGCCAGATGGGAGCTGAAATATTGGCGCGGGCCGGAGACAAATATCCGCCTGTGGCGATTAAGGGGAAGAAACTGAAGCCCATTACCTATCAGATGCCCGTTGCCAGTGCGCAGGTGAAGTCTGCGATACTTCTGGCCGGCCTGTATGCAGACGGAGAAACCGGAATTGAGGAACCTGCGAAATCGAGAGATCATACGGAAAGAATGCTGCCTGCCTTCGGTGCAGAAATACTCATCGACGGCCTTCAGGTGCGTATCAGGGGAGGAACAGAACTCATGCCTGCCGAAGTATATGTACCGGGAGACTTCTCGTCGGCTGCGTTTTTTCTTGTCGGGGCGCTGCTTGTTAAGGAATCTGATATAGCCATAACTGACGTATGCGTCAATCCCACGAGGACCGGATTACTCGGAATACTGAAGGAAATGGGAGCAGAACTCGGGATATCCAGTGAAAGGGTTATATCCGGAGAACCGGTTGCAGATATCCACTGCAGGGGTAGTGCGGAATTGAAGGCAGTAACAATCACAAAGAAACAGATTCCGGCGCTTATCGATGAATTTCCCATACTCTGCGTAGCTGCTACTCAGGCCACGGGTACAACAGTTATCCGGGGCGCAGAGGAACTCCGTGTGAAGGAGTCTGACAGGATAAGGAGCATGGCGACCGAACTGAGGAAGATGGGTGCAGAAATAGAAGAATATGAAGACGGGTTGAGTATCGGAGGAAGATGCAGCCTGCGGGGGGCTGATATTGAAAGTTACGGAGACCACAGGATTGCGATGGCTATGACCATGGCCGGGCTTATTGCAGATGGCATAACAACGATACACGGCATATCGTCAGTGAATATTTCGTTTCCCGGATTTTTCCAGATAATCCGGAGGCTTACTCTGTGAAGCGGGTTGTCGCAATAGACGGTCCATCCGGATCAGGCAAGACTACCATTGCAAAACTTATCGCAGAAGAACTCGGATTTCATTACCTTGACACGGGTGCGCTCTACCGGGCGATTGCCCTGGCATTCAGAGACAGCATGGTCGAACCTGACGATCCGGATGATGCGCTGCAGGAAGTCCTTGGCAGAACCATGGTAACGTTTAGCAATGGGAGGGTTTTCCTGAACGGAAATGATGTCTCGGACAGCATCAGATCGAAAGAGATCGATCATTATTCTTCGGTGTTTTCAGGGAGGAAAATCGTGAGGGATTTCCTTTTCCACATCCAGAGGGATGCTGCGCTCCGGCATGACCTTGTTGTTGAAGGGAGAGACACTACCACAGTCATATTCCCGGATGCGCAAAAAAAAATTTTTCTGGATGCGTCTGTCGAGGAAAGGGCAGAAAGACGCTATCTCCAGTATAAAGAGAAGAATAGCGACTTAAGCATGGAAGAAGCAAAAATGCAAATCATCGAAAGGGACAGGAGGGATGAGAGCCGGGACCTGGCCCCCCTGCAAAGGGCGGGGGACGCCCTGCTGGTAGATTCATCGGGTATTTCTGTGGAACAGGTGAAGGATACAATACTCGACTTTGTCAGAGAAGGGCATAAATCCTGATATGAAAGTACTTGTTGCAAAGACGGCCGGCTTTTGTTTTGGTGTGAAAAGGGCAATTGATATTGCCTTCAGGCTTGCGAGGGAAAAACGGAAGGGGGTGTATACCCTCGGCCCGATAATTCATAACCCGCAGGTTGTGGAACAGTTGCGGAGCGAGGGAATTATCCCGATTAGCAGTATCAGAGCCAAAAAAAATATACAGGCATTGATTATCAGAACACACGGGGTCCCGCTTGAACTGTCAGAGATGATAGCTTCCAGAGGGGTTGAGATGATCGATGCGACATGTCCATTTGTAAAAAAGGCACAGTATTATGCTAAACTCCTTAATGAAGAAGGCTACCAGGTGGTTATTCTGGGAGAGAAAAACCATCCGGAAGTAATAAGCCTTATGAGCTATGCAAAGGGCGATACCCTTGTTGTTGACAGCAAATCGCCGTTGCCAAAACTGAAAAATAAGGTAGGGATAGTAGTTCAGACAACTCAGCCTCTTGAAGCATTAAAGAGAGTTCTGTCCGTTGCCATTGAACATGCAAAAGAGGTTAAAGTATATAATACAATATGTAATTCTACAGCCCTGAGGTTGAAGGAAACAGAAAGCATGGCCAGCAAGGTTGATGTGATGTTTGTGGTTGGCGGCAAAAACAGTGCAAATACAACTCAGCTGACAAAACTCTGTGAATCTCTTTCAGTCCCGACGTATCATATCGAAACCTCATCCGAAATACAGACAGAGTACCTGAGGAATGCAAAAAAAGTCGGAATCACAGCCGGGGCATCAACCCCAAGGTGGATTATAAAAGAGGTGGAAAAAAGAATTAGGGATATAGGAGGGTAACGGTTTCGTGGAACTTAGAAACGAGGAAATGGAAAAGCTTTATGCTGAGACCTTTCACAGCATCGAGGAAGGGACGATCTTAAAAGGAAAAATACTGGCATTGAGGCAGGACGGGGTTATTGTTGATATCGGGTATAAATCAGAGGGGTTTATTCCGATTGAGGAATTTTCCCAGGAAGATATCGAGACTCTGGAAACAGGGAAAAGCATTGATGTGTATGTCGAAAAACTTGAAGATGCCGAGGGGATGATACGACTGTCCAAGGAGCGCGCAACAAAAATAAAGGTATGGGAAAACCTCGAAAATGCCCTCCGCGAAGGTGCCCCTGTTGAAGGAAAAATAACTGGAAAAACGAAAGGTGGATTTACCGTCAATATCTCCGGAGTAAACGCATTTCTTCCCGGTTCCCAGGTCGATGTGAAGCCTGTGAAGGACATTGACAATCTGATCGGAAAGAAAACAGTATTCAAGGTGCTGAAGCTGAACAACAAGCTTTCGAATGTGATTGTGTCACGGAGAACGATTCTCGAAGAAGAAATACAGAAGAAAAAGGTAAAGACCCTTGAAAGGCTCAAGGAAGGGCAGCTCATGCACGGCACCGTAAAAAATATCACCGATTACGGGGTGTTTGTCGACCTTGGAGGAATCGACGGCCTTCTGCATATATCCGATATCTCATGGGGCAGGATAAACCATCCGTCCGAGTTTTTTACAGTCGGAGAGGATATCGAGGTTCTTGTCCTGAAATACGATGAGGAACATGAAAAGGTCACCCTGGGATACAAGCAGAAAAAGCCCGACCCGTGGTCTGTTGTTGATGAAAAATATCCGGTTGGCAAACGGGTGAATGGCAGGGTAGTAAGCATCACCGATTACGGCGCGTTTGTTGAGCTCGAGGAGGGCCTTGAAGGACTTGTGCACATATCCGAAATCGACTGGCTTTCACGGCCAAAGCATCCTTCAAAATACCTGTCAGTCGGCGAGACTGTCGAGGCCATTGTGCTCAAGGTCGATAAGGATGAGAGGCGCCTTTCTCTCAGCATCAAGCAGATAAAACCGAGCCCGTGGGAAATAGTCGCACAACGTTACATCACAGGGCAGAAGATCGCCGGGAAAGTGAAAACGATCACTGATTTCGGGGTGTTTGTGGGCCTTCCCGAGGGTGTCGATGGCCTTATTCACATCTCCGACCTGTCATGGACTAAACATATTAAGCATCCCTCTGAAGTGCTCAGAAAGGGACAAAAAGTCGAGGCGGTTATCCTGAGTCTGGAGCCTGAATCGGAGAAAATGGCGCTCGGCCTGAAACAGACGGAAGCCGACCCGTGGGTATATGACATCCCCGAGAGATTCAAGCTCGGCGCCGAGATGAAAGGCAAAGTGCTGACAATTACCGATTTCGGGATCTTTGTTGAACTTGAGAGCGGTGTTGAAGGCCTGATTTACTCTTCCGAGATAATCAGGCCTGCATCCGGAAAGATCGAGGAGAGCATAAAAACGAACGATGATATCCTTGTGAGGATAATAAAAATAGATTGCGAAGAGAGAAAAATCGGATTGAGCATGAAACATATTAAAAGAGCTGAAGAGTGAAAAAAGTCCTTCTGGTCTTTCTTATCTTATTCATCGTAATGATTTTTATCAGCCTGCTGTTTGTTATGCTGCAGAAGAATCTGCCTATCGGCGAGCGGATAGCGGTCATTCGCGTTGAGGGCCCCATCCTCGATTCCAAGAATACGATCGAAGAGTTGAAAGAGTATGTGAAAGATCCTTCGGTAAAAGCGGTTGTGCTGCGTATTGACAGCCCCGGAGGCGCGGTAGCGCCTTCGCAGGAGATATATGAAGAGGTGAGAAAGGCGGTTGTGAAAAAGAAGGTGGTAGTATCCATGGGATCTATCGCTGCTTCGGGAGGCTATTATATCGCATCGCCTGCAACAAGAATTCTCGCGAATCCCGGCACACTTACGGGGTCTATCGGCGTCATCATGGAAATACCCAATTTTCAGGGGCTTATGAATAAACTCGGCATCAAGACAGAGGTAGTGAAAAGCGGCCGGCACAAGGATATCGCATCAGCGTTTCGCGGGATAGGAAAAGAAGAAAGAGCGATTCTTCAGGGAGTGATGGATAATGTGCACGATCAGTTTATTGTCGCGGTTGCGGAAGGAAGGAAGATGCTCCGTGAAGATGTCAAAAAGATTGCTGACGGACGTATCTATACCGGTGAGCAGGCTCTGGCAGCAGGACTGGTTGACGAACTGGGAAACCTTGAGGATGCGGTAAAAGCTGCGGCAAAGCTTTCCGGCATTAAGGGAGAACCTGTTGTCGTCACGAAAAAAGAAAAATTGTCTCTCATAAATCTGTTGCGGGAAACAGTGCCTGAAGAATTGGCGGATATCTTTCCGTCTGTGAAAATTAAATATTTATTCACACCTTAATGATTAGGAGGGAATATGACTAAGTCCGTACTCATCGAAAAGGTTTCAGAAAGAATCGGCAGTTTGACAAGAAAACAGACGGAGATTGTTGTCGATACCGTGTTTGACAGCATAAAGGATGCATTGATCAGAGGCGAAAAAATTGAAATAAGAGGATTTGGTAACTTCAAGCCGAAGAGCAGAAAGCCCAGAAGGGCCAGAAATCCGAAAACCGGAGAGAAGGTTGATGTCCCCGAGAAAAGGGTTCTGCATTTCAAGGTCGGCAAGGCCCTCAGAGAAGCAATGAATCCAAAATAGACGCAGGGAACAGGCGCATTACCATTTTATTGTTCCGTCAGACAGCAAAGGAATCCCCTTTCTCCTCAGAGCGGCCATAATATGGCAGCAACTATTCTGTGCCTTAAGCGTAAGATACGTGAAATCCCCCCGGAATGTGACTCCGCGGAAGATTCTGTCAGTCTGAGTGTCCGTTGATTTTATGGAATAAAACCAGCAGGGACCAGCAACATGAATATCAGCTGAAAACCGGCTCCTGTTTCATGTCCTGTCCATATCTAGCCCTTATTAGTCATGAATTTTTCTGATTCTGCTGAGGACAGAGTATTTTTTCTCATTGCAAATACTCTGTCCTCAGCCGCTATTGCCATTTTTATGAATAATATGGCTAAAGACTTATCAATTGTGCGGGTGAGGCATATGTGGCGGTATGGTATGATAATATGTTACATGTCCAATCAGGAGGAAACAGTGTGAAAGGAAAAGTATTTTTAGTCGGTGCAGGACCCGGTGATATCGGACTTCTGACGGTGAAAGGCCTGCGGTGTCTCAAGAAGGCCGATGTTGTGGTGTACGATTTCCACCTGAATGCGCAGGTTCTGAATTACATCAATCATAATGCAGAATTCATATATGCGGGGAAACGCGGCGGGCATCATACCATGACACAGGAAGCAATCAACGATATCCTTGTCAGTAAGGCAAAGGAAGGGAAGGTTATCTGCAGGCTGAAGGGCGGAGACCCCTTCGTGTTCGGACGCGGAGGTGAAGAGGCTGAAGAGCTGGCAAAGGAGGGAATCGATTTCGAGATTGTCCCGGGCGTAAGTTCATCTGTTGCTGCACCTGCATATGCGGGAATTCCGTTAACCCACAGGCTTTTCTCTTCATCCTTTGCGGTCATTCCCGGGTACGAAGACGTAACAAAAAAAGAGAGTGCCATAGACTGGGGAAAGCTTGCAACGGGCGTCGGCACGCTTGTCTTTCTCATGGCGGTGAAAAACATTGACCTTATCGCTCAGAAATTGACTGAGAACGGGCGCTCGCCGGATACCCCGGTCGCGGTAATCAGATGGGGCACGAGGCCTGACCAAACAACGGTTACCGGGACGCTGCATAACATATCGGAGATCATTAAGGCAAAGGAGATAAAACCTCCTGCAGTAATGGTTGTCGGTGATGTGGTAAAGCTCAGAAAGACACTGCAGTGGTATGAAAAAAAACCGATGTTCGGCCACAGGATACTGGTGACGAGGGAGCACGCCGAAGGATTTGAACGTCTTGAAGAACTCGGCGCCGAAATTCTCGAATTCCCCACCATAGAGATTGTGCCCCCGGAAAGATACGACGAACTTGATGCTGCTATCGACAGGATCCCCGCATATGACTGGCTGGTATTTACGAGCAGGAATGGTGTCAAATTCTTTTTCAGGAGGTATTTCGAGAGAGACAGGGATATCAGAGACCTCCATGGAGTCAGGATATGTGCCATCGGGACAAAGACTGCTGAGGAAGTCAGAAAATACGGCATCAGGCTGGACCTGATCCCACACGAATACCGCGCAGAAGGTCTTATAGACGCATTCCTGGAAGAGAAGGGCGCAAAGAACCAGAGCAGGGGACAACTTCTGCAAGATATGCGGTTTCTTCTCCCCCGCGCAGAGAAAGCGAGGGAAATATTTCCGGATAAAGTGAGGGAACTGGGCGGAACAATCGATGTGCCTGCAGCGTACAGAACCGTTAAACCCGAAGCTCACGGGAAAAGGCTGAGGAGATTTTTGCGTGAAGGAAGAATTTCGGTTGCCACATTCACGAGTGCAGCAACGTTTGACAACTTCAGGGAAATCATGGGGAAAGACGCTGAAGAGCTGCTGAAGGGGGTGGCTATCGCGGTCATTGGTCCGGTTACCGCGGGTGCTGTTGAGAAAGCCGGACTCCGGGTCCACATCATGCCGGAAGAGGCAACCATAGAGGCTATGGTGGAAAAGATCATTCAATGGACAGAAAAGACGGTAACCCCCAAATGATGCACGCCGGACAAAGGCCTCATGAATCTTGCTGAAGCAGACAGGCTTCTCTTTTTCTTTGTCAATAAAGACCTCCAGAATCATTTCCTCGATATCCTTATGCCGTTTCTCACGAATAAGTCGTATCTTATTTTCCTGCCGCTTTTTTTTGTGTTCCTTCTGAAAGAGAGAAAACATGCGATCATCGCGTTTGTGCTTGCATTTGCGTCACTGCTTATCGCTGACTGGCTTTCAAATACCCTGAAATATGCTATCGAGCGCATCAGGCCGTGCAATGATCTTTACGGGGTGAGATTGCTCATTAACTGCTCCAAATCGTTTTCGATGCCGTCAAACCATGCGGTCAATGCGTTTGCCTTTGCGACGCCATTCTATGTGCTGCTCAGGAGCAGACTCCGGATTGCCTTTGTTATCCTCGCATGTCTTGTGGCATTTTCGAGAGTATATGTCGGTGTGCATTATCCCTCGGATATCTTTACAGGATCAATCATCGGGATACTTTTTGCGATTGCCTCGATTAAGATATATCACTGGTCTTCCCAGAGGTTTCTGGAAAAACCGCATACCACCGTCCTGCTCCTGTTTCTGCTGTGTATGAGCCTGTTCAGGATCTATTACATTCTGCATGGACCACTGGATCTGAGCCCTGATGAAGCCCATTACTGGGAATGGTCGCGAAGGCTCGATATGAGTTATTACTCAAAAGGGCCGATGATCGCCTATCTTATCCATCTCGGGACCGGCATTTTCGGAGATACCGTGTTTGGGGTAAGGATTATGGCTGTCGTCTTTTCCGGTCTCAGCAGCCTTCTGCTTTACAGTCTCGGCAGGCATGTCTATAATCCTGATGTCGGTCTTTTTTCAGCCATTCTCTTCCAGATCATCCCCCTTTTCTCGGCCTATGGCGTTATATTTACGATTGATTCCCCGTTTATTTTTTTCTGGATACTCTCCCTGTATTTATTCTGGCAGGCTCTGCCGGGAATGCGGGCACAGCACAGCGGTGTGGAATCCCATTCCCTCTTGTCCCCTCTCATAGGGAAAAGGAATTCTGATCTCTCAATGCTGTACTGGTGTCTCCTCGGTCTTTCTGTAGGGCTTGGGATGCTGACGAAATACACCATGGCGTTCTTTTATCTCTGCGCTTTTCTCTTCCTCCTGCTGAATCAGGACAAGAGGACGCTTTTCCTGTCAAAGGGGCCCTATACAGCTTTTATCATCAGCCTGGCGGTTTTCAGTCCGGTGATACTCTGGAACGCAGGGAATGATTGGGTCACATTCAGGCATACTGCCGGGCAGGCGCATATTGCGGAAGGCATGCAGTTATCCCTCAGGAGTTTTTTCGAGTTCCTGGGATCGCAGCTTGGGGTACTCACCCCACTCATCCTGATCATAATGGGAATCTCATTGTGGCGAACGAAAAGCAAAAAGGAAGGCTCTTTTCTCTTCTGGTTTTCCTTCCCTGTGATTCTGTTCTTTCTGCTGAAAAGCCTGCAGGCAAAGGTCCAGGCGAACTGGGCACTGCCAGGCTATATCACAGGCGTGATTGCATTCTGTGCATTTTCGGCGGTGTTATTCCGGAGAGGAAACGCGGGAAAAATTCTTCTGGCAACGGCGATTGTCCTCAGCCTGACCGTAACCGCTGTAGCCCATTACCCGTCGATGCTCGGCATTCCCGGGAGGCTTGATCCGACAGAGAGGCTCAGGGGATGGGAGCAGCTTGGTGACGAGGTTACAGGAATATATGAAAAGATGTCCACGAACAATAAAGTCTTCATATTTTCCGACAAATACCAGGTTGCCAGCGAACTTGCGTTTTATGTGAAAGGGAATCCGGTGACATATTGTATTAATCTTGACCGGAGGATGAACCAGTATGACCTCTGGCCGGGATTGGAGGAAAAACGTCACCAGGATGCGATCTTTGTCAGGACGGGGGATACCGGAATGCCGGAGAAAGTTGCTGGAGCATTTGAAAAAGTTGAGAAAAAGGTGTTTACCGCTTATACTAAAAAGCGTGATAAAATCAGGGATTATTCCCTGTTCATATGTTATGCATTCAAGGGGCTGAAGCAGGAAAACCCGGAGACATACTAATGACACTTTCAGTGGTAATACCGGTCTACAATGAGGAGGAGAATATCCGGCTGCTTCACGACGGGCTGAAGAGAGCGCTTGATCCCCTGCAAAGAGAATACGAAATGATTTTTGTGGATGACGGCAGCACAGACCGTACGCTCCCTCTGCTGGAAGAGATTCAGTCGGGGGATAAGAATGTCATGGTCCTGAGCATGAGGCGCAATTTCGGACAGACCGCGGCGTTTGCCGCCGGGTTTGATTTCGCGCGCGGAGATGTCGTGGTGACCATGGACGGCGATCTGCAGAACGACCCTGCGGATATCCCCAAACTGCTCGAACTCATTAAGGACCACGACCTTGTCAGCGGCTGGAGAAAAAAGAGGAAAGACCCGTTTTTTTCCAGGAGACTCCCTTCGATAATTGCGAACTGGCTGATAAGCAACGTAACGGGCGTGAAACTCCATGATTACGGATGTTCGCTGAAGGCATACAAGCGGGAAGTGATCAAGAATCTCAAACTCTACGGGGAAATGCACAGGTTTATTCCGGCAGTTGCCAGCTGGTACGGAGTGAGGGTAGCGGAGGTTGAAACCGTTCATTATCCCAGGATACACGGGAAATCAAAATACGGCATATCCAGGACAGTGAAAGTCGTTTTGGATCTGATCACAGTAAAATTTCTTCAGAGTTTTTCCACCAAGCCGATCCAGTTTTTTGGCCCTGTGGGGGTTGCAAGCGGTTTTCTCGGATTTCTGATTTTGCTCTATCTTTCAGTGGATAAAATTCTCTTTCATCATGATATCGGGGGAAGGCCACTTCTTCTGCTCGGTGCGCTTTTGGTTATCGTGGGAATCCAGCTCATCGGCATGGGGCTGCTGGGAGAGATGCTTGTGCGGGTATATCATGAAAGCCAGAGAAAACCAATCTATGTGATTAAGAAGATCCTTGGCCCCGAAAGCAAATAAAATAGCATTCGTCTTTCTCAAGCTTGCCGTAAGCTCTGTATTGCTGTATATAGTAATAGCAAAAACAGGGCTGAAACAGGTGCTTGAGACTTTGACCAGCATGAAGCCTGCTGCTTTTGTCGCTGCGATATTTCTCTATATACTGGCCCAGTGGTTTTCGACCCTGCGGTGGAGGCTGCTTCTGCCCGGGGGAATCGGACTGGGGAAGCTTTTTTCCCTGTACATGATCGGATCGTTTTTCAACACGTTCCTTCCGGGTATCATCGGCGGTGACGCAGTGAAGGGATTTTATCTCTTCAGGGCAACCGGCAGGGGAAGCCTTGCCCTTGCTTCCATTTTCATGGACAGGTATATCGGGTTTGTCGTGCTGATTACCATATGTGCCGCAGCCTTTCCTTTCGGATACGTTTACGTGAAAGGATCGCCCGTTGTCTGGATTCTTCCTGTTACGATCCTGTCTTTCGTCATCGGGAGTGTTTTGTTCTTCGGTTTGCGAATCGGCCACAGGATAAAGTTTTTGTCGGAATTCTATAGCTATTTCTCTCTGTACCGGAACCAGAAGGGGGTTATCAGGAAAACCGTGTTGTGGTCTTTTTTCGTGCAGTTTTCCGGCATATTGGCGGTCTATATTCTTTCACTCGGGATAGGCCAGCGTGTCCCGGTCCTTGCTTTTCTCGTTTTTCTGCCGATTATTATCCTGGTTTCGACGCTCCCCATATCCATTTCTGGTCTCGGGGTAAGGGAAGGGGCGTTTGTGGTACTTCTCGGCCTGATCGGGGTGAGGCCGGAAGCAGCAGCAGCTATCTCGTTGTCCTGGTTTGTCACTGCTGCAGCGGGCAGTCTTGTCGGCCTGGTCGAGTATATAAGGTATAAGAAGGAAAGGATTGATTTCAGCGGAGAAGTGCAATAGAAATGGAGGGGAACATGAATATTTATCTTGTGCAGCACGCAGAAGCCAAAGGGGAGGATCAGGACCCTTCACGGCCGCTGTCAGAAAAAGGACTGCAGGATATCCAAAAGGTCGCCTCCTCTGTCTCACGTCTCAGCATCGGGGTTGATGCGATACTCCACAGCACAAAGCTGCGTGCACGGCAGACAGCAGAAATCCTTTTTGCGCATCTGAAGCCCCTGAAAGGTATTTCTGAGACGGACAGCCTTTCGCCTCTTGACGACCCCCGGGTTTGGGCAGAACGTCTTGCGAAATATTCTGACAGCGTTATTCTTGTCGGGCATCTGCCGCATCTTGCACGGCTTGCTTCTTTGCTCATCTGCGGAAACCCGGACAGGAATGCTGTCTCTTTCAGGATGGCAGGCATGGTGTGTCTTGAGAGGGCCGGGAACAACACATGGGCCTTGCAGTGGATGCTGACCCCTGAAACAGTGCTCGGGGAAAAAGGGCCTGACACGATCTGTGACGGACTGTAAATGAAGATCAAATTCCTTGGCGGTGCGAGAACAGTAACCGGTTCATGTTTTTTTCTTGAGTGCAATGATCTCAGGTTTCTTGTTGATTGCGGTCTGTATCAGGGCGAAGGGGACGAGGAAGTGAACAGGGCTGCCTTCGGATTTCAGCCCGGGGAGCTCGATTATATTTTTGTGACACACGCGCACATGGACCATTCCGGGATGATTCCAAGGGTTGTGAAGGAAGGATTCAGAGGCAGAATTCTTGCAACCCCTGCCACAAGAGACCTCCTCGAACTGATGCTTTACGATTCAGCGAATGTGCAGAAAAACGATACAGAATGGCTTGCGCGAAAAAGCATGAGAGCGGGAAAAACGCCTCGGGAGCCTCTGTATACTGCAGAGGATGTAAAAGAGGTGATCCCGCTTTTTGACGTGAAACCCTATGAGAAGATCTTTCATCTGGGGAACGGCATACGGTACAGATTTCTGGACGCGGGGCATATTCTTGGCTCCGGTACCCTGGAAATCTGGTTCCGGGACGGTGAAAAAGAAAAAAAGATAATCTTTTCCGGCGATATCGGAAAGAGAGGGAATCCGATTATCAGGGATCCTGTGACCCCGGTCCAGGCAGATTATATCATTATGGAATCGACATACGGGAATAGGCTGCACAAGCCTCTGAAGGACAGTATCGACGAACTGGTCGAAGCCATTAAGAGGACGTTCAAAAAAGGCGGGAATGTCTACATCCCCTCATTTGCCGTAGGACGGACGCAGGACCTGCTTTATATCTTAAACGGCCTGGTAAGGGAGAAAAGACTGTACAAAATCGATGTCTATCTGGACAGCCCTCTTGCGGAAGAGGTGACCAGGGTATATCTGGCACATCCTGAAGTTTTTGATGAAGAGGCAATGAACCGTTTTACGGAAGAAAAATTCGGTGATTCCCTGAAACTGCATTTTGTGCAGAGCGTCCAGCATTCGATGGCACTGAATAAGGTACGGTCAGGCATCATCGTGATCGCCGGAAGTGGAATGTGTGACGGCGGGAGGATACGGCATCATCTGAAACACAACCTCTGGAGGCAGGAGTGCAGTGTGATATTCGTTGGCTATCAGGGAACCGGCACCCTGGGAAGAAGAATTGTTGACAGAGAAAAAACCGTTCAGATACTCGGTGAGGAGATTGCGGTAAGGGCAACTGTCTATACAATAAACGGATTTTCCGCTCATGCGGACCAGGCTGAACTCATCAGGTGGCTTTCATGCTTCAATGATTCGCCGGAGGTTTTTGTCGTGCACGGTGAAGAAGATGTGGCGATTTCCTTCGGGGAACTGGTACAGGAGAAATTCAGGTTCAAAACGCATATCCCCGAAAAAGGCGAGGGATATGAGCTGTAAGGGGTGTGTGGTAGCATATCTCAATAGGGCAGAGAGTGCCTGAAAAACTTGTTTCGCTTGCGCTGCGCTGAATCATCCATTAAGGAATGGCGACCCAAATAACAGAAGACACCTTCGAACAGGTCATGAACAATTTTAAGAAATCACCAGTCATTGATATTCGCACGGCTGCATTCATTGATCCTTATGGAATGATAGGGCTTCTTGAACTGGGGGAATTGTTCAAATCTGCGCATATTCAAAAGACCGTTTGCCTTCCGGATTCAGAGGAAGTGCTCAAATATCTGGAAAGGATGAATTTCTTTCGGCTCGCAGCACGATATTTCACCCTTGAACCGGCATGTCCTGCGTTTGCAGGAAAATATCTCAGGAGTTCCTATACCGATGTTCTGCTTGAGATTACCCCGATAGAAAAGTCAGATGACATCCATTTCATTGTGGGGAGGGTGAAAGAACGCAGCCGTTCAATCCTTGCCAGACACCTCAATTATGATGAGTATGCAATCAATGGTTTTATTGTTGCCCTCTCAGAAGTCTGCCAGAATATTATCGAACACAGCGGATACAAAGGTTTTGTGGGCATACAGAAATATCATTTCCATAACCTCAGCAGAAACGTGGTGAAGATTGCGGTTATGGACACCGGAATAGGGTTCAGAAAATCGCTGTCAGAGCGTTTTTCACTTAAGAATGATCTTGCATCCATAGAGAAAGGACTTCTCCACGGTGCTTCCCGGTTCGCTGATAAGGGCAGGGGACATGGTTTATCTGCGGTCAGGCGTTTTGTGACCCAGTGGAATGGAAAACTCTCCATCCGCTCAGGAACGGCAAAGCTTTCCATTGTCCCCGATTGGGCACGCGGAAAGGCGCGCGAAGCAAACCTTGCATTCCTGCCCGGCGCGCAGATAAGCATCATGTTGCCTGAAGTATAAATAATAGGGCGATTTTTGAAGAGCATGGTTTACAATATACCTATATCACAAATGTCCGATATATGGACATCCTGTCTTCACGGTGTGTCGCAAATCTTCTCTGATTACGCCGCGAGAGTCGGTAATGCACAAAAAGTTGCAATCTGTGTCAATATGCAGGAAAGACAGGATGCGAAAACGCGAAAGGTATATTATGAAAGCAAAGAAAAACCTGATCATTGTCGGCGACAGAGTCCTTGTAGAACCGGATGAGGGAACGGACAAGACCAGTTCAGGACTTTACCTCCCGGCCACAGTGAAGGAAAAAGAGAAAGTGGTCGGCGGATATGTGGTAAAGACAGGGCCCGGGTATGCCGTGCATGAGCCGGGAGGTTCGGAAGAGCCATGGGCTGCCGGCGCGAAAAAAGAAGTGAAGTATATTCCGCTCCAGGCACACGAAGGTGACTATGCAATCTTCCTGAAGGATTCGGCGGTCGAGATTGAATTCGAGGGGAAAAAATACCTGATCGTGCCTCATACGGCAATCCTTGCCCTCGTGAGGGTTGAGATCACAGAAGGGGAAGCTGAGACAGAGGGGTGATCCCTCCTTATACCTCCTTTGCAAGGAGTAGTTGAGGAGGGTATAAAGCAGTTCTTTTTGTCCAGACATTCTTTCCCGGTTGAAACAATATCATTATAATTTTTCGTCTTGACAAATATAATTAATTATGATTCAATTGAATCAATTGAATCATAATTCTAAAAAAGGTACGATTTATGAAAATAATAGACACGAAAATAATCTTAGGTGATAGTAGAGAAATTTTAAAAGAAATGCATGAAAATTCTATAGACTTGATTGTTACTTCGCCACCATATGCAGATAGCAGAAACGAGACATATGGGGGGATAAAACCTGATCATTATGTAGAGTGGTTTTTGCCAATAAGTAAAGAACTTTTAAGAGTTTTAAAACCAGATGGCACTTTTATTTTGAATATTAAAGAAAAAGTTGTTAATGGTGAGAGGCATACATACGTGATTGAAATTATTCTCGAAATGAGGAAACAAGGTTGGTTATGGACTGAGGAGTTTATATGGCATAAAAAAAATTGTTATCCTGGCAAGTGGCCTAATAGATTTAGGGATTCTTGGGAAAGGCTGTTACAGTTTAACAAAAGCAGAAAATTTAATATGTATCAGGAAGAAGTCATGATACCAATGGGTGAATGGGCCAAATCAAGATTAAGGAACTTAAGTGAGACTGATATGGTTAGAGACAACTCAAAAGTCGGTAGCGGTTTCGGGAAAAAAATCGCAAATTGGTTGAATAAGGAGAATGTCTATCCAACGAATGTGCTTCACATGTCAACTGAATGCTCTAATAGAAATCATAGTGCGGTTTTTCCTGAAACCTTACCAGAATGGTTTATAAAACTGTTTACAAAAGAAGGTGATTGGGTCTTGGACCCATTTGTTGGATCAGGTACAACGACAAGAGTTGCTAATAGACTGAAACGTAATTCTATCGGAATTGACATATCAAAAGATTATTACGAAATGGTTAGCAATGAAGTCAATAATTATAAAAGCATGTTACTTTTTGAAAGGCAGGCAAAGTATGGGAAGAATCGAAAAAAGAGAAGTAATCGCATACATTGAGAAAAATATAAGTACTTTTCATGCGAAAAGGTTGCAAAACCTTGAAGAGTTAAAACTATCAACGATTCTAAAAAAGAAAAATCCCTATTTATTTAAGGCTAAAAATATTCATACAGCTCAAGACTTAGTTAAACCACTTCTTGATGCCCATCTTTCTTCTCAGGAAGAAACAATCTTCGGTGATTTTTTAGAGGGACTTGCAATATTCATTTGTGAAAAAGTATATGGAGGCAAGAAGTCATCTGCTGAAGGAATTGATTTGGAATTCTCTAAGAATAAATTCCACTATATTGTTGCAATTAAGTCAGGGCCAAACTGGGGTAATAGTCAGCAAGTAATTAAACTGAAGGATAATTTTAGAAAAGCAAAAAAGATTCTTCGCACAAGTAATTCGACAATAAATGTTCAGTCAATTAATGGTTGTTGTTACGGTCGTGATAATAGGCCTGACAAAGGTGATTATTTTAAGTATTGTGGCCAACGATTCTGGGAGCTTATTTCTGGCAATGAAAATTTATATACTGAGATTATCGAACCTCTCGGACATAAGGCAAAAGAACGAAATGAAGAATTCTTGATCGCATATGCACAAATTGTCAATAAATTCACTTTGGATTTTATGAATGTTTTTTGTATCGATGGGAAGGTTGATTGGGAAAAATTGGTGAATTTCAATTCAGGCAAGACTTTGATACAACATTGAATTAGGGTTTGATGTGAATGTTTTTAAGGAAATAAGAAGATATTATAAGCAATCACTTGCCCGTGAATCTGATATAAAACAAGTTTGGGTTGAAGAATATTTTAAACACATTGAATCTCTGGGGAAATCTTCTAATGATCTGCTGGAAATATGGAGCGATATCAAGGCATTTTCCTTTTATCAGGACAGGTCAGAGCATCATGATCTTTCAAAGCTTCTATACTGGGAATATAGTGTTTGCCTTGAATGGATAGATAGTCATGTTTTAAGCAAAGAATATAATCTGAATCTACCAAACGCTAAACGATTTCTTGGCAACCTCCACGATTTTTATAAATTTCTCACTGAAAAACGCTATATAAATAACTATATTGAGCTTGAAAAGGCCTATGCTGATATATGTGGAGGAAAAAAGTTAAATCTCGTTCAGCGGATACCTTATACAGGGAAAGAATTATGGACATCTATGAGTATCCCTATTAAACAAGGCAGAGTAGAAGAATTATTCACAATGAGTGATTACTGGTTAATCCTGCTTTACATAAGCACGAAGAGATCATGGCAGCACCTTAAAGAGGTGGCAAAAAATGCTAAAAGTGCCCAGAAAAAAATTATACAGATCAACAATGTTCAAAAAAAATTAAAAAATATTGGTTACTTGCAACACCCGGAAAGGTTACTAATGCCTTATGGGACACCAACTGATGAAGACATGGATGACGCTTCAAATTGGTTTTTTCATAAATAATTATGGCATTTTTTAATCTGCTTTTTAGAGAAATATTGAAAAAGTTGACAAATGTCATATGATTGACTATAACCTTTATGACTTTCTGAAGGAAGAATTAAAAAACGGTTCCTCAGATCTTGTCACACGGCACTCGGGAAAGATCATACGGGATCGTATTGAAAAAAGTATTCTGAAGGAAAATGACGGGGCGGTTATCGCGCTCGATTTTTCGAAGATCGGCATCATCGATTATTCGTGTGCTGACGAGATAGTCGCAAAACTCATATCCAGACTCCTCAGCGATGAGTACGGTGACAGATATATCGTTCTCACAGGACTCAATGACAATCAAAAGGAAAATATCGAGGTCGCCATGGAACGCAAGGCCCTTGCAGTTATCGGGTACATGCGGGATGGCAGGAAGCTGCTGCTGGGAAGCCTGAATAACTACCTCAGTCAGACATTGATGCTGATCCTGAAGAAAGGCACGATGACCGCCAAAGAGCTGTCAGAGACAATGAAGCTCGAAATGAATACAAGCGGCACACGGTTGCTGAATCTCCATAAAAAGCGTCTTGTCAAAAGAGGAGATGAAATCAGGAACGGCGGACGGGTGTGGATATATGAAAAGATATGATCTTGCAAGAAGGGGAATAAGGCAGAGCATGGCATTTACTGACATGCGTGGTTGTCCCGTCAGGAATTGGCAGATTTTCTCCTCAGAAAAAGCTGAATTTTCCCCGACACTGCTTCAAGCATGTGTGGCGGTTGTCTGAGGTGAGACAATGAACTTAACCATCGTGTTATCTGTTCTGGGGTTGGTAATCGGGGGAATCGGTATATGGCTTATTGCCTCATCCCGCCAGCAGAAAAAATATATGGAGCAGATCGCGGGCATCAGATTATCCCATACCAGCGAGATTGCCGACCTTAAAGAGAGGGCAAGCGGAGCGGAGGCAAGGATTGAAGAGCTGAGGCAGCAGGTCCAGCAGAAGGATACGCAGATCGCCCTGATGCAGGAGGAACTTGATGAAGAGAGAGAACTGAAAGCGAAATACGAAGAATCCCAGCAGCATCTCCATGAGGAGATCGCACGATTCAGGGAAATGGAGAGCAGACTCGGCGAGACATTCAAGGCCCTCTCCCTGGATGCGCTCTCCAGGAACTCGGAAGAGTTCCTGAGACTTGCCGAAAAAGCTCTGGAGACCAAAGCCGCGGAAGGGAAAAAAGAGCTTGAGGGCAAAAAAGAGCTTATAGACCAGAATATCGAGGCGATCGGCAAGACGCTGTCCGAGGTTCAGAGAAGGATTGAGGACGTGGGGAAAATAAGCGGAGAGAAATTTGTGGAGGTTTCCACCCTCATCAAGAAACATGAAGAAGTCACCTTAAAACTGAAGGATACGACTGACCGGCTCGGCCATACTCTTGCAAGTTCCAAGAAAAGAGGGGAATGGGGAGAGCGGATGGCAGAGGATATCATCAGGCTTGTCGGAATGGCAGAGGGGATAAACTATATGAAACAGAAGACCCTTGATACCTCTGCAGGAAGGCCTGACTATACATTCCTTCTGCCGAACAACCTGAAGATCAATATGGATGTAAAATTTCCGATTGATAATTATGTCCACTACCTCAATGCGGAAACAGAGCATGAAAGAAAGCGTTACAGGGAAGAACTCCTGCGGAATGCCAGAATCATGATAAAACACGTGACAACCCGGGATTACATTAACCCTTCTGAAAATACGGTTGACTATGTCATTGTTTTCATCCCGAATGAACAGGTCTACAGCTTTATCAATGAAGCTGACACCACGCTCATTGATGATGCGCTGAAGCAGAAGGTCATTCTCTGTTCACCATTTACCCTTTATGCCGTGCTTGCGGTTATCAGACAGGCAGCGGAGAACTTCAACCTGGAACGCACCGCTTCAGAAATACTCAGACTCCTCAGCGAGTTTTCGAAACAATGGCAGTCCTACAAGGACAAATTCAGGATTATGGGCGAACGGCTGGATGCAGCAAAAAAAGAATATGATATGCTCATAACAACCCGGAGCAATATGCTCGAAAGGCCTCTGAAGAAGATAGATGAGATACGGAAGCAGAAAACTGCAGAGTATGATGAGAGAATAATTGATGAAACAGCCCTGCTGGAATGATGTCATAGGATATGGCGTATAGCGGGAACCTGAGAAGGTGCCGGGATATAGCGCGTTTCCTTTATATGGGAAAAACATAAGGATCAAAAAAAGGAGGGAGTCTCCATGTCAGAGAAACTTAGTCACGAAGAGTTTGTGAAGAAGGCGATCATGAGTCTGAGGAAAGAAGGGTATAAGGGCATTCATACGGTATATTCGGGGTTTAACAACGCGTTCAAGAAATATTTTGAGGGAGAAAGCCCTGTAGAGGTCACCAACAGGCTTGCCCAGGAAGGAAAGATCGTTGTCAGGCCGGTAAAAGGAGGAGTAATGCTTTACCTCCCGGAGGAAGCGCCGGCAACTAAGGATGCAGCGGATGAGGCATTAAAAAAGATGGGACTTGAATGAGATCAGGAGTTCCGGAGAACGCAGGGGAGCTAAGAAAAATCTGGGGTGCGTTCAGGGCATCACGGGTGCTTATGACCGCAAATCATTACCGGCTATTTGATCATCTTTCGACGCCGCGGTCCGCGAAGAATCTTGCGGAGATCCTTCAAACCGATCCGAGGGCAACGGAAATCCTCCTTGATGCCGTTACCGGACTCGGCCTTCTGGTAAAAAAGCATGGCAGATACAGCAATTCGGATATGGCTATGCAATTCCTGGTGAAGGGAAAGCCCTATTATCAGGGTGATATCATCAGCCATGCAGATGCCCTTTGGAAAAACTGGTCAGGGCTCGATCAGGTGGTGAAAACCGGTAAGCCCTGCCGCAGGGAACGCGACCATGAAGCGTTTATCATGGGGATGCATAACCTCGCATCGATGAAAGCCGGGAAAATTCTGCGGCTGGTCGGATTGACGGGAGTGAGAAATGCGCTCGACCTGGGAGGAGGCCCCGGAACCTATGCAATCGAAATGGCAAAGAGAGGGGTGAACGTAACTCTTTTTGATTCTCCGGAGACGATTGATGTTGCAGAAAAAATTATCGGGAATCACGGGAAACTAGGTATCAGGTTGGTAGGAGGTGACTTCATGGTTGATGATATCGGCAAAGGCTATGACCTTGTTTTTGTCAGCCAGATATTGCATGCTTACTCGGTTGCGGAAAATCAGAAGCTGCTGAGAAAGTGCAGACAGTCACTGAGCAAAGGCGGAAGAGTAGCTGTCCAGGAGTTTTATATTCACAGGGAAAGAACACATCCCCTGCAGGGCGCTCTCTTCTCCGTGAATATGCTGGTGAATACGGAGAGCGGAAGGTGCTATTCTCCTGAGGAGATAAAAAGCTGGCTTTCAAAAGCAAAGCTTGAAGACATTCGCGAGAGATTCTGTGACGATTCAGTGCTGATTTCCGCAACACGGAAGTGATCGGCGGGTTTTGTCGCACAGGGCGCCGGAGTATTCTGACCGGATGCTCCGGAATTGCCAATTTCAGACATTTGCGGATTGTTTACAAAAAAGCATTATTTGTTCCATAAAGTGATATTTGTGTTGACAAAAAGTAATTTATTTTATATAAATTAGATAAGGTAAAAAATATTCTCTTTGTTGAGAGTGAAGAAAGGAGGTGCATAGAGAGTGGCAGTTAAGAAAGCAGCTGCAAAAAAACCGGCCGCAAAGAAGACTGCAAAGAAAACCGCAAAGAAGACCGCAAAGAAGAAATAAGTTTCCTTTACACGCGTATGCATGTTTTTTAAGGAGCTGGAGAAGAAATTCTCCAGCTTTTTTTTTCGTGCAAAGAGGAATTGAGAAGCCATCTCTTCCGCAGGCTGGACAGTGAGAGAATATGCAGCCGGCATATGCCAGAATCCGGAGATGCGCATCTCAGACATCTTGCAGGGGAGCCGTTGCACAATCCCCCGGACTATGATTCAGGAATGACTCCCACTGAATGCAGCCATTGAAGGATTTCCCGCTGCATTGCCTTTGCGTTGAACCTGTGCCATCGTTTTCTTTCCTTCGGATGTCTGATCAGGATATCCTTGAACTTGCGGAAGGCCCCCTTCCCGTTCAGGGCTTCAGTGAGCTGATTCCTCAGCAGAGGGTCTTCGACGGTCTCTGTGAAGCTGGTCATGTCTGTATGCGCCGATAAAGAATCTCTTTCCGGTATGCGGACATATCTCTCCTCTTCATCAAGAAGGATCTCCAGTGCCAGTTCCACTTCATCTTCCATCCATTCAGGTATTTCGGGCTCTTCATCAAATTCGATATATTCTATATCTTCTTCAATGTCTTCATAATCGCCGTCATATAACCGCGACCTGACTTCTGAAAGGATTTCCTCCGAAAACGACAGCACTTCACCTGTCTCCAGATCAAGAAAATACTCGAAAGAATCCCTTGAGACATCCTCCATTGCCTTCTGTATCTCATCGAAGTTTATTTTCAGCGGTTTCATCGCATAGGCACTTAGGATTGCTCCGGGTGCAGCATGAGAGAGAATTTGCGGTTCCTTTCGCATATGCGTTTCCATGAGCACTCCATGCAATATTTTCCTGCCCAGTGTCGCAATATCTCTGGCAGCATCTTTTCTGTTTCCTGCCACGTGATACGGCTTTGACAGCTCAGACCCATGAGGCGCAGTGCAGTCGCATCCATCTCGCGAATGAGAGATTCAGCATCAGCCTCATGGAAACAGGCTTCATTTCGGAGCGAAGGACATGCTCTGCAGACATCATCAGCACCCGGCGATACGTGTATCTCGATGCCGGACTTTGCGTGGTCGAGAAGCGCACGGAGGTTTGCGATAAATTCAGCATTATATCCCTCTCCGCTGAAAAAATGAAGACATATGAGATGATGCCCCCTGAGTCGGATGATTTTCCCGGAGGATGAGTTCATGGGTTCAGTCCGTAATGAGAGGATCTTCTGCACTTGCTTCCTGAAAACCTTTTTCTCTGAAGATACAGCTGTCACATTTTCTGCAGGGTGACAGCGCAGAAAGCGAAGGGTCACGATCAGGAAACAAATCTTTCATTGACTCGTGAAGTCGGTCTGGGCCGGGCTGCGGATCATAACAACTCCATGTCAGGGAATAGTCGAGCCCCAATGCAAGCCCTGTTGTTATTATTTCTCCCTTCTTCATGGAAAGAAGAGGCGCTCTGACGGTAAACATCAAGCTTCCCTCGGCAGAGGCCTTCGTGGCCAGATTTGCCATTTTCTCGAAAGCACTGAGATATTCTGGCCTGCAATCAGGGTAGCCGCTGTAGTCTACGGCATTTGCCCCGATAAAAATGTGCTCTGCCTTCAGCACCTCTGCCCATGCGAGGGCAAACGACAGAAAGATCGTGTTACGGGCAGGAACATAGGTCGCAGGGATGATGCTGCTTGAGGACACTATCCTTTCCGCGTTCTTTGGCACTTCTATGTCGGATGTCAGGGCAGAGCCTCCGATGTCTCTCAGGTCGCACTGTATGGTAAGATGCTGTGTTACCCCGAGGGCAGAGGCAACCAGTCCCGCCGAATGGAGTTCCCTTTTGTGTCTCTGATGATAATCGAAGCTGAGGGCATGGACTGCAAAACCTTCAGATTTTGCGATGGCGAGTGTTGTTGAGGAATCTATCCCTCCGCTCAGGAGGACAACGGCGCTCCTGTCAATCATGATCTTTATCAAGAGGCATCATGGCATATCGGACTCAGTACGAACTGAGAATTGCGGAATGCTTCGTACGGAGAGAATCCCGGATTTAAAATGACGATTCATAATTGCATCCAGCAGCATGACTAGTAAATGTCGTCTGATGTGCCTTCTGCTCCATCGTTGCCGGCACTCATGATAATGAACGTATAATCGTTATGTGTATAGATGAATGGATTCCCCCAGGGGTCACGTATTGTGGACACTGCATCGATTGTTTCGGGATACACGCCGTGTTCGAATTTATAGACTTCTGTCATGAATCTGAGATTGTCAATTGTCTCAGAGGCACGGAACCTCTTGAAGATGTGGCCAGGATCCAGGAAGAAAGAGGCAAAGGAAAGCAGAAAGGCAATGAAAATGACTGCGACAGGAAGAATGCGGTATGGTATTACCGGTTTTTTTTCTTCTTTCAGAAGAGTTTCCTTCACAACCGGTAAAACCTCTTTCTGTTCTATGAATCCTTTTTCAAGAAGTGTGAGAAGAGTTTTCGAGACAGAGAAATCATCCTTGCCCGATATGTCGATAATGGTGCTGACATCATTCTCTCCATCGACCAGAGAGAGAATATCGCTTTCCTCTTCAGGGAGTTCTGCGGCGCTTGCCGCAGTCTGTATGAATATTGTGTCGAGAGTTATTTTCCCCTCGATAACAGCCCATTCATCAATTATCCGCAGCCCCTCCATAAGCAGATGCTGGGTGTCAATGGATATCGGGATGTCCCTGTCGACCGGGACAGCCTGGGGATTAAATTCATAGGTGCCTTCTTTCCAGTTAAATATCTGGATGACCGTTTCCTTGATCTGGCCGACCAGTATTTCTTCGATGTCTTCTTTCCTGACAATCCCCCTTTTCACAAGGATGTTTCCCATCCTCGTATGTGAGCTCCGCTGTTCGTCAAGTACTGTCCGAAGGTCTTCTTCCCGCAGAAGGCCTTTTTTTACAAGCACTTTCCCGAGTCTGTTCGCCTCTATTCTCCTCTTGGATTCGGCCCCTGTGATGTTGCCATCGATGAACAGAAGCCTTACCTTGTCCACTTTTCCTTCGAGGGTCAGAACACCGGTCTTGCGCTGAAAGAAAATCAGCTGCAGAATGTCAGCAAGACCAAAATCTCTCAGGGAACCTTCTAAAGCCACCCTTTTGCAATCCTCCTTCGTGTTACAACATTCGAGATAAAATACACGAAAATGATCAGCAATACCGCCAAAACGTTTACCCATATATGCGAGAATGCCGACATCTCAATCATGAATATGGAATTCATTACCGGGGTCAGGAGCAGAAACAGAAAAGGCCACAGGAACAGGAGGCCGGAAAAAATGCTTCCCGAGTATATCTGACCTGCGCCGGGGAGTATCAGGGAGAGCAGCTTGATAGTATTTCTCTTCTTTTTTCTGTGATCGTAGACAGTAAGAATTCTTGAAATTCTTTCCTTTGCATCAAGCTCATCGAGTTTCACCAGTGACCGGTAGCACTGCAGGCACATGCGTCCCCACAGAATATGTTTCTCGCACCTGTTGCATAGAATTTTACCGCACCTGTTACATCTGTAAGCCCTGTTTTTTAGCTGTCTGTCGAGGATAAAGAACAATGCTATCATAACGAGCGCGACACCGGGCATGAAGAGTAATGGTACTATGGACAACCCCATGGTGGTTGTCGATGGTGCCTTATTGAGAGAATACCGCCACAGAGTGTCCCGGGGAATGCTCTCGTCAACGACGAACCTGTTCGGGTGACGGCTGGCGATTGCACGGTATGTTGAAACAGCCCTGCTGTCAAGTCTCTGGGCAGCCAGAAAAAATTCATCTCCTTTGTCGAAATCGAGCGTCTCTCTGTAAACCTGGCTGAGATTGTACAGGGAAGACGGCAGCTGTTTGCTGCCGACTGCTTTTGCATAGAGTTCTTTCGCCCCTTCGATATCGTTGATTGCGACATAGCAGTTTGCGAGATTGTTGTAAATGATTGAGTCCGGATTTGAGGTAATCAGGTCCCGGTACGCAACTATGGCATCATGGTATCTGCCCTCCCGCTTCAGCGCAAGGGCGTACGAGAAAAGTTCAGTGCGGTCCTTGCTGTCTTTGAGGAGCGAGAGTGCGTATTTGTTTCCTCTTGACTCATTGACCTCTATGACAGCCCGTAACGCGGCGGAAGTCGGCGCACTGATAATTGTGGAGACAGCCTTGAAGACCAGCGGGGCACAGAGAAGAAATATGAGGTAGAGATAGAGAACGATCCGGTCCCACTTTCGCCGGTAAAAGCTGATCAGAATGAGCAGGCTGCCAAGCAGATAGAGGGGTCCGAATATTGAGAATACGAATACCAGCAGAAGCAGAAGTTTTGCGCGGTCCTCCTTTATCTCATGGGAAAGCAGGGGGATATCCCTGATTGTTCTTATGATTGCAATGATGAAAACAGCGATCACGAAGGAGAGGATAAGGCTCATAAGAAGTGAAGACGCCAGCATGAATGTCCACCAGAAATTGCGCTCATACGCTGCGATACCCTGTAATGTATAATCGACGGACTTGAACAGACTCCGGGGCCTGTAACTCAGACTTGCCTTTGCCAGTTCAAAGTACACAGCAGGAAGATCAGGTGAATAGCGCAGGGCGTCTTTCAGAATGTTTTTTCTTTCGGGCGGGGTTTCCCTTGATTCCCTGATGAGGAGATAAGAGAGAGGCTCTGAATTGATTATTCCGTTGTCAAGCTGCTGTTCATAGGTTTCGGGGATGTCTTCTGCGGTGCAGACAAGGGGAAGACAGAGAACAAGCTGGAAGAAAAAACACAGGATGAATTTTCTCATTCCCGCTGTCCAACTTTCCGTTCCGTGCCTTTCATGAGCCGCTGCAGATTATCCCTGTGCCGGACGAGGATAATCACTGCAATGGATATCGCGATGATGAGTTTTTCTCTTTCTCCCGGGTACATAAGCAGGAAAGTGAAAGGCAGAATTCCTAGAGAAACGATTGCCCCCAAGGACGAATACTTTGTCAGAAATACGACCGTAAGCCATAATACGAGAGTCAGGAGCGCAGCGACCGGAGCATATACAAGCAGAACTCCGATGCTTGTGGCCACTCCCTTGCCTCCCCTGAATCCCAGAAAAACCGAGAAATTATGTCCCAGGATTGCAGAGATGCCGATGAGGCCTTCAATGCCTGACTCAACCTCAAAAAGCCTTCCGATTACGACCGCCATGGTTCCCTTAAGGATGTCTCCAATCAGGGTCAGGGCAGCAGGCCATTTTCCGAGCGACCTCAATACATTTGTCGCACCGATATTGCCGCTCCCGACCTTCTTGAGATTAACTCCTTTCAGCTTTGCTATTATTATACCAAAGGGGATAGAGCCGAGGAGGAAACCGGCGATTAACAGGAGAAAAATCTTCAACACAGAGGGGGCCTCATATCTTTTTCCCGAAAGATATTGTGTAGCGGATTCCCGAAATTATTGACAGAATCAGCGCTGCCCAGATCAGGACGATCCCGATATCATAGAGGTCTATCCCAAAGAGACTATTCTTCAGTATGAGGCAGAGTATGGCAATGATCTGCAGGGTTGTCTTTATTTTCCCCCCGACCTCTGCGGGGATTACTATATCCTTTGAAAGAGCAACCGCCCTGAGTCCTGTAACAAGAAATTCTCTCACTATGATTATGATCGCTATCCATGCAGGCAGTCTCTCCATGTCGACCAGAACGATAAGCGCAGATATCACCAGGAATTTATCTGCAATAGGATCCAGAATAATGCCGAATTTCGTGATATCGCCGGAACGTCTTGCAAGATACCCGTCAAGAAAGTCTGTCAACGAGGCGATGCCAAAAATGAATGCTCCGAACACAGGATGCGGGTAAACGGTGAATACGAAAACCGGAATAAGGACAATCCTGCTGAGTGTGAGTAAGGTCGGGAGATTAAGTCTGAGAGTACTCATCAAAAATATCCTTCCATAGTCCTTTTGCTTTGATGAGTAAATCGCATACCTCTCTGACAGCACCCCTGCCGCCCCGGTTCCTGGTTACCATCTTTACGAAGGGCTTTACCTCAACGTCGGCATCTGCAACAGCAATAGGAAGTCCGCTCAGTTTCAATACAGGGATGTCGACAATATCATCCCCGATATATGCTATCTCGCTGTCTCTGACGGAATATTTTTCGGCGATTATTCGGTACGCAACTCTCTTGTCGAAAGATCTCTGGAAAACGTCCTGCACGCCGAGTTCCGCTGCCCTTCGTTCAACGACGGTTGAGTATCTGCCGGTTATCAATGCCACTTTCACGCCGGCTTTCTGGAGCATCCTTATTCCATGCCCGTCGCGTACATAGAATGCTTTATACTCGTTGTCGCTGTTGTCAAGGATAATGCTTCCGTCAGTGAGCACACCATCCACATCCAGGATGAGTAATCTGATTTTTACTGCGGTTTCGATGAGCTCCTTCTCTGAGATATATGCCATTTTTCGTCTATGTATAAAAAGTGCCGGACTTCATATCCCCTGCAGCCGGCGAGGGGGAATTCTGTATTCGAGAGTATGATGCGCAACACAAAAAGTATATCAAAGAAAGGAAGAAAAGTCATTTTCGTCTCATATGTATCTGAACGAGTTCAGAGTCAACAGGTGTATATGCACGAAATCGCACTGCTGCTCCCATGTTCTTTTGTGTTTGTATCTTGTGTAAAACGGGGGTTAAATGGTCAGAAACAGAAGGACATGTCGTGCGCGGGGATTTTCAGCGAATGCCGCTGTGCACTGCCTGCAGGGTCTTAAAAAAAAGGGGTGGCGCATTGTGTGTACAAAGATTTCTGTACTAATTCCATCCCGCATTTTCTCAGTTATGGCTTACCATCTGATCGACAAGTTTTTTCGTCCCGTCACAGAGCAGATCGAATATGTCATCATATTTTGTATCCAGCCTCTGGAAGGTTTCCCGCCTGATGAAATTATACTTCGAGGCAAGTTCAAGGCAGTTCTGGGCTTTAGACGCTGCCTGTGCGGCATCTGACAGCTTGCTGAGAAATATCGTCCTGTTGTCTTTCATGCGCCAGGCCTCAGCAAGACTCGTGCAGACGGATAGTGAATTTCTCCGGATCTGATCTGTTAAGTAGAGTTTTTCTTTCGGGAAATTTTTTGATGCCTCGAAGATCTCCTCAAATATTTCTCTCGCCGTGTCAAATACAAAATGGTAGACCTCGAAATCCGGCTCTCCATTTACTCTCTTTCTCACCTGACGCATTTTATTCTGTTCCTCCTTTTACCGTGCAATATTCGTTCACTGTGGCGATATCCGAAAATCTTGCCTGGGTGATGCCGTATTTCCGGCCTTCTCTGTCCGTTCTGATATTCCGATGAATTTTCTCAAGCCCACTCAGCCTGGATTTGAGCAGGAACAGGGACCGCTGAGCCACGATTGGCAACGGGTCATTGGCAAGTTCTGCAATGGATTCCATATTTTCAGGGAGCGGATAACGGGAGAAGAAATCAGCACAGGAAGCCCGGATACGCCAGTTACTGAGGGAAACAGCGTTTCTGAAAAAGGCGCTGTCCTCTTCTGTGGCGCATTTTGTCAAAGCCTTATATGCAAGCCCGGACTCCTCCGGCTGCATGGTGACCGCACAGTTGCGCAGGGCTTTCCGTGCTTCAGTTCCGCCTATGCGGCCAAGAGCCTCGAGTATGCAGCATCTGATATGCGATGAGGTTTTCTGCAGGTGTACGACGAGGGAAGGGATGCTTTCCTCGTCCCTGAATTCCCCGGCTGCCCTGATAAGCGGCTCGGCCGGGTACACAGCGAGGATTCTCCTTAGCGCCGGCATCAGTTCCCTGAGATTTGCCTTCACAGCTACCTCTGCTGCAACAGGCGCATAGATGCCGGGATTCTCCTCTATCCATTGGAGCCACGGCAGCGCTTTCAGTATCGACCTGGAATCTGTAATCTGGGATAAGACATGAATGCGGCTGCCGGGTGGAAGATCCAGAATCTCCAGGGCAATGCAGATGGGTGAAATCCCCAGGAACGATGAGATAACCAGCCTTGTCTCATCATCGACATCGGTGTCAATCAGAAGGGAACGCAATAATTTTTTGTGCACGCGGAGCAAAGGATTCAATACATATCGGTACGAAACCGGTATCCTGATATACAGGTCAAGGACAGCAGGAACGATCCCGGGATCCTTGATTTTGAGAAGCGCATGTACGATGCACTCCAGATGGTCGATATGGTCATGCTTCTCCAAAGCGGTTTTAAGACAGGCCACCGGAGCGTCTTTCGGAAAGCGGGAGACAAGTTGAAACCCCCATATGCGCTGCATCCCGCGTGCGTTCAGTAAATAAGGGATAAGATCATGGCGGTTTTTCAGACAGGGGGGGAGCATCTCCTTGGCAGTCAGGGAAGATTCAAGAGTCGCAAGTGCTTTTTTATCGTCCGGGCCTGGTCCCAGCGCAAGGATGCACTGTGCCGCAGAGAGGCGCATTGTGACGGACGAACCATTCAGGTGCTGGATGATTGATGTCCGAAGGCCCTGCGTCCCGGAAGGTTTTTTTGCAAGGCCTTCGATGACATGGGCCATAAGCCCGAGTATTGTTTCGGTATCAGGCTGGCCATGAAATTTCACCCAGTGCCTCGACAATGCCCGAAAGGCTGTTATCCCGCCGATGCGGGCGAGTGCTTCTGCAGCCGATAGTCCTACGGCCGGGTCTGACAGCAGATGCGCAAGAGGACGAACGGCCTGAGAGGAGCGCAGGTCTCCCAATGCCTGAATGGCAGCCTTTTTCAACGGTGAATCTGATTTCAGGAAAGGTGTGATATCTGACAGCACACTGTCATTGCCCAGATGGCTGATGGTGATGATCGCCGCTTGTACTATATCGGCATCAGGATAGTGAAGCAGCGCGCGAAGCATTGTCAGCGCCCTCGGATCTTTCAGGTGATCAAGGACCTGAATTGCCTGAAGTACGGTGTCCGGATCATTGTCCTGTAAGAGACCGGAGACGAAAGAGAATGAGTGCCTGTCATTCTCGTGATGACTGACGTGTTCATAATCCGTGAAAATACTGGTTGCCATGTTTTTCCCCTTTGCTTTTTCCTTAAAAAAGATATCGTGCCGGCTTTCCCCGGGCCGGAAATTTTCTGAAACGCGAAATTTTTTCATGCCTTTAAAGCGCATAATAAGACCCCCAAGCTTTTCAGGGCATCTTTAATGATGCTGGTTGAAACAGGTTTTTCAAAATAGTATGAGGCTCCGAGATTGTAGGCTTTTTTCATGACATCCTGATTGCCGTACGCAGTAATGAGGATTGCATGGGTTTCGGGATATTGCCCCTTCACATAACTGATTATGTCCAGACCTTCCTCACCGGAAAACCCTGAAAGCCTGAGGTCTGCAATAACGGCAGCATACTCTTGTCTGTCGAGCAGGGAAAACGCTTCCTCTACTGTTTCAGCCGTATCGACTTCAATGTCCGGACACTGGAGAAGCTTTTTAAAGGCCATGAGAATGGTTGTTTCGTCGTCAACGATAAGTACGCGCCTATTCATTTGTTCCCCTATTCAATGAGCAGTCACCAGATTGTATCTTTTCCCTGTATGGACATGATAAAAGCAAGATGAATGCCAGAGGGGGCGAGCGCTTAACCGGCTGGGAAATAATGATATTTTATGCAGAACCCGAAGGGAAGATTCTCATTCCCGGCAAGCGATTCTCAAAGTGAGAATTGTCCCGTGGGAAAACACGAAACCCGGTGCATTTCATCGGCATCCGGGACTGTCTTCCTGCCGGGATAATCGCGACAGAATTTTATGGATGGAATTTTTTCAGTTTCCTGTAAAGCGTGGCCCTTGAAATTCCCAGCGCTTCTGCCGCTTTGCGTGTATCGCCGCTGAACCGCTTAATTACTGTTTTGATATGTTCCTCTTCGATGTTTTCCAGATTGTTCACTTGCGGAATACTTTCGGCGTGGACAGACGGGAAATCGAGGCCGGAAAAGTGCTCGGCAGTCATGGCGTTGCCATGCGCAAGCAGCTGCGCCCTTTCGAGTACATTTCTCAGTTCCCGGATATTGCCGGGCCATGAGTAGTTTTTCAGCAGTTGCATTGCATCCGGAGAGATGTCAGTGTTGGCCGATCCCATTGCGCTTAAAAGGTGCCGGATAAGTCCGGTAATGTCCTCTCTGCGCTGCCGCAGAGGAGGAATGACGATCGGAATGACATTGATGCGGAAATACAGATCCTTCCGAAATCTGCCCTGATGCGTCTCTTCCAGGAGGTCACGGTTTGTTGCACAGATGAGCCTGAAGTCGCTTTTCCGCATTTTTACTTCCCCCAGCCTCCGGTACTGTTTTTCCTCGATAACCTTCAGAAATTGCGCCTGCACCCCGATATCCATGTCGCTGATCTCGTCAAGAAATAGAGTGCCCCCATCAGCGACCTCGATAAGGCCCTGTCTTTCCTGCACTGCGGAAGTGAACGCACCTCTTGCGTGACCGAAGAGCTCGCTGGCAAGCAGGTCACCTTTGAGGTTTGAACAGTTCAGTTCAACAAAGGGCGCGGGATTCCTGGCGCTGTTTTCATGGAGCCATCTCGCCAGTACACCCTTGCCTGAGCCGGTTTCGCCGAGCAGCAGCACAGGGGAATCATTTTTCGACGCAAGCGAGGCAAGATCAAGCACCTTTTTCATTTCGGAACTTTCACCGAAATACGCCTGCTCTTTCCTCTCGAGTTTCTGGTTCGTGAGATGCTTTCTTCTGAGCGTACCGAGTTCGAGACTTTTTCGCAGGAAAACATCGAGATCTTCCATATTGACCGGCTTGGTCAGAAAGTTGTCAGCACCGCGTTTCACGGCTTCTACTGCCACAGGGATATCCCCGAATCCGGTGATTATTATTATCGGTATGTCAGGATGTCCTTCCCTCAACTCAAGTATCCAGTCCAGACCACTGCCGTCAGGCAGGTACATATCAAGCAGGATTGCATCAAAACGCTGGGTTATTATTGCCTCCTTTGCTTCCGCAAGGAGAGAGGCTCCATGCACTGCATACCCTGACTTTGTCAGATATTTCCTGAAGCCGAACTGTGTTCCTTCGTCATCATCAATTAAGAGGATTTTCGGTTTCATACCCTGCCTTTCTACAGAATCGGGAGAATGATTTCCACTGTACACCCCCGCAGCGGACTGTTATTGCGTATTATGACATCTCCGCCATGAGCCTGGATAGTGTTTTTCACTATGCTCAGTCCCAGGCCGTTTCCCCTCTTCCGTGTGGTAAAAAACGGTTCAAATACCTTCAGAAAATTTTCCTGAGGAATTCCATGCCCTTCATCTGCCACGCATATCCTCGCGTTTTTTCCCTTCGTCTGCGAGACCATGAAACGTATTTCGCTTCCCTCCGGACTGTGCTGGGCGGCATTCTCCAGCAGATTAAGAAAAACCTGCTGAAGCCTGGACCTATCTGCCATTACCTGGAAACTGTCGGCTTGATCAGGCAGAATTAAACTCACCTTATGCGTCCGCGACAAGGGCGACTGCTTCCATAAATCAACAGTCGAGGCACATAGGGAAATCAGAGAATCCCTGTGCAGGTTTGACGGCTGTATCGGTTTCCCGAGGTCGAGGAGATCTCCCATCAACCGTGAAAGCCTGTCAACCTGTGTCCGGATATGTTCCAGATATGGCTTGTATTCAGGATTGTTCCCGATGTCCTGAAAGAGCGCTTCGGTAATTGCCAGGATGGCATTCAGGGGGTTTCGGACTTCATGGGCTACGCCCGCAGCCATCTGACCGAGGAGCTTGATTCTGTCCAGCTGCCGCAACTGCGTCTCCATGACATTCCGTTCAAACTCATAGGCGATATATCGTGTAAAAATCTCTATCAGGCGGATTTCATCCTCGCTGAAAGTCCGTTCTTCATAATCCATGGCAGAGAATGCCCCAACCGGCTTGCCGCTGATATTTCGTATGGGGACTGCAATGGAAGACCTGAACCCGTATTGAGAAAGCAGCATGTTTTCCGGAAACAGCTGGTGCAGAGGGCCTTTTATCTGGCACGGCGCATTCTGCTCGTATGCCCGGCTGCAGGGAGAATACTCAAGAGGGATTCTTTCGTTATGGATAAAATTGCCGCCGGTGATGCGCGCGATGATCCTCACCTGGTCTTCCTCGATGTGTTCAACCGCGGCATATGGGGTTTTCAGGAGTTTGGAGAGATTGAACACCACCTGTTCGCAGACTGCTTCGTAGGAACCGCGGACAGTTGTGGCGATGTTGTATACTGACTGCAGCGTTTCAAGACTCTGTACCAGTTTCTCTTCAGCCACCTTGCGCTTTGTCATGTCGAGGATGGATATGATACTTTGTTTTGTCCCCGGAATCAGGTCCGCGGTAATCGAGACTTTTTTGACAGTTCCCTGTTTGCCGATCAGCCTCGCTTCGTATGTCCTTGGAACCGCATCAGGACTGATTCTTCTGATGCGGTGATAACTCCTTAATCTTTCCAGGTCTTCCTCTGCGATGAACTCATCCCATTTTTTCCTGCCGATGATCTCCTCCCTGGAATATCCGAGCACTTTCTCACATTCCATGTTCACCATCGGTATCGACATGTCTTCATCCACAATAATTGTTGTGGTGCCTGTAGTTTCAAAAATCGTCCTGTACAAGTCCTGGGATTCCTTGAGTGCTTTCTCAGCCATCTTGCGTTCGGTGATGTCTTCGATGACGCCATCGATCCATTTCATCCTTCTGTTTTCGTCATATTGAGCTTTTGCGGTTACGGAAGCCCAGATAGGCGTCCCGTCTTTTCTCAGGAGCTTGATTTCCTCATTGTGCACATGCCCCTGTCGCAGGATTTTTGCGACAAATGCTTTTCTGTCTTCAGGGTTCTGATAGAGTTCTGCAACAGACATGTTGAGAAGCTCTTCCATCGAATCATAGCCGAACATTTTCACCATGGCGTGATTCACCTGAAGAAACCGGCCATATGCTTCAAGAGTGTTTCTGTAGATTCCCATGTTGATGTTTTCGACCAGAGACCGGTATTTTTCTTCTGACGCGATCAGCTCCTTTTCTGTCCTGTTACGGTGAATTGCGATTGCGTACAGGGAGGCAAGACGTTCGGTAACCGCAAGCTCTTTTCCTGTATAATCGTGGCCTGCATTGGCCAGAGAAATTTGCCCAAGAAGCTTCCCCTGAATCATTGCTGGCACCGAGAGAAAACGGTGTATCCGGATATGTCCCTGCGGTATCCCCGATGACCGGGGGTCGTCAGCCGGGGAATTGGTTATGATCGGTTGACGGTTGTTCAGCACCCATCCCCACAGTCCCCTGAAATCCCTGAAGACGGTATCCTTGTCTTTTACCCGGCACTCATCCCAGATTTCACGTATCATGGTCGGAATGACAAGATGCGCGGTTTCAGGATCAATATACCCAACGAAACCGAACTCGCTGCCTGTGAGATCCTTTGCATGTGCAAGGACGAGATCAGATATGTCTTCTATTGCTGCGGCAGAAAGAAGACTGCTTGACAGGTCTGCTACAGCGGCATTGACCTTCGCTCCCCAGTCTGTTTTTGTCTCCTTTTTCCGGTGTTCCGTGTCCGGCTTTTTCGTTGTCTTCATCAGATAATGTAGTGCTCTCCAGAGCCAAAGTTCTTTTTTTAGCTTTTAGTTAAATAGTATCAGAATATGCAATACATCTCAATAACCTTCTCAGGCACGTCAACTGAGTCAATATAGTGATATAATTAGCCTAAATAATAGACTGCAGGAGGAGGAAATGGAAAAAACTGATCTTAGTCACTATGCTGTCCCTCTCGATAAACTTCGCTGGATCTGTGCTGAAGATCTGTTTCAGTTCGAATGTACTTCTGATATCGAGCCTCTCAAGGAGTTTATCGGTCAGGCAAGGGCAATGGATTCCATCAATTTCGGCCTTGCGGTGGAAAGGCCCGGATATAACCTGTTTCTTACCGGACTTACGGGAACAGGGAAGGCGACAACGGTGAAGGCACGTTTGCAGAAATATATAGAGGGAAGAGAAGCGCAGGGCATTACATGGCAGATTAACGACTGGTGTTATGTATTCAATTTCCCTTCTCCTGACCAGCCGAGGGTGCTCGGACTGCCGCAGGGGCTGGGAAAGCAGTTCAGCAGCAGCATGGATGAACTGGTGAAGAGACTGAGGCAAGAAATCCCGAAGACTTTCGGCAGCGAGGAATATAACAAGAAAAAACAGGAAATAATGGAAGCGCACCAGAAGCAATATCAGGAGGCTATGGATTCCCTTGACCAGGAGACTTCTGAAAAAAATCTCATGGTGCAGATTTCCCCTATGGGCGCAGCAGTCGTTCCGCTGGTGGAGGGGAAACCGATGGCAAGGGATGAATTCCTTAAACTGCCTGACACGGAAAGAGCAAAAATCGAGGCTGAACGCCTGTCGATGATGAAGAAGGTTGAAGCGACCTATTCGCGTTTTAAGGATCTGGAAAAAGAGACCGGAGAAAAAATGAGGGACAATGACATGAAGGCGGGCGAATTCGCGATTTCCGGACCTTTTGAGGAAATGTTCGCACGATATGCAGAATACCCCGAGGTCTTGGCTTTCCTCAAAGAAGCGAAGGAATATACCCTTAAAAAGCTTGATTTATTTGTGCAGCCGCAAATGCAGCAGCCCCCTGTGTTTACTCCCGCGCAGCAGGCAGACCCGTTCATGGCCTACAAAGTAAATGTATTTGTAGATAACAGCAAGGCTGCCGGCCCCCCGATCATTTCTGAATCCAACCCGAACTGGTTCAACATGTTCGGGAAAACGGAAAGAAAAGCCCTGATGGGAACGTATATCAGTGACCACACCATGATTAAGGCAGGTGCTGTCCAGATGGCAAACGGCGGATACCTGATCCTCAATATCAGGGATGTGTTGCTGAACCAGGGGGTATGGGAGGGTCTGAAGCGGGTTATCAGGACCAAGGAAGTCAGGGTGGAGGACCCCTGGGAGCAGTTCGGGTTCTTCGGTCCGCAGGGAATGAAAGCCCAGCCAATGCCCATTGACTTCAAAATCATCGTTATGGGGGATGATTCCCTTTACCAGTTGCTGACAATGTATGATGAGGATTTCTGGGAAATGTTCAAGGTCAAGGCGGACTTTGATTCCCAGATGCAGCGCACGACAGACAATCTCATGTCGTATGCATGCTACATACGCAATTGCTGCGATACTGAAAAGCTCCTTCCGTTTGACCGTTCCGGCGTTGCGAGGGTTATCGAGTATGCGGCCAGGGCAGCTGGCGACCAGGAAAAGCTGTCTGCGCGTTTTGGCCCGCTGAAGGATGTGCTGGTCGAGGCCGATTACTGGGCACGGGAATCTCAAAGCGAGAGAATTACCGGAGAACATGTAGAAAAAGCGATCAAAGAGAAGATCTACCGGCTGGATCTGATAGCTGAACGCGTGCGCCGGATGATAGAGGAAGGGACGATCATGGTGGACGTTGAAGGAGAGGTTGTGGGGCAGGTAAACGGTCTCTCGGTGTATGATCTCGGCATATTCAGTTTCGGGCGGCCAAACCGGATTACCGCAAAAACCTTTCTCGGAAAGCGCGGGGTGATCAACATCGAGCGCGAGTCCCAGCTCAGCGGCCGGATCCATGACAAGGGGGTGCTGATCCTGTCCGGCTATCTGGGGTGGAAATATGCCCAGGACAAGCCAATGACCCTCTCTGCGAGTGTCTGCTTTGAGCAGTCCTACTCGGGTGTGGAAGGAGACAGTGCTTCCTCTACAGAGCTTTATGCGATTCTGTCGAGCCTTGCGGGTATTCCCGTCAGGCAGAACATTGCGGTTACCGGTTCCGTGAATCAGAAAGGAGAGGTCCAGCCAATCGGGGGTGTGAACCACAAGATAGAGGGGTTTTTTGACATATGCAAGGCGAGGGGGCTGACAGGCCAACAGGGGGTCATGATTCCTCACCAGAACATTCGCAACCTGATGTTGCGTGAAGAGGTGGTAAAGGCTGTGCAGGAGGGACGGTTTCATATTTATGCGGTAAAGACCATTGAAGAGGGGTTTGAGGTCCTGACCGGCGTACCATCAGGGCAGAAAAAACCGGACGGGACGTATCCTGAAGGCACGGTAAATTTTCTGGTAGACAGGCAGCTGAATGAGTTCGCGGGAAAGATGAAGGCATACCGTGTGTCCGAAGAAGAATAAAAAATGCAATCGCGCACTATATGCAACGAGACCGGGGCATGCAACGCTGTGAAATATCTGGGCGGAATAATTGTTTTTGCAGTTCCGATCCTTTTGCTGTTTCTCTGCCCTGCCTCCGCGTTATCTGAAGTCTTTGTGCATGATATGATCGCACGGAAGGGCGAAGAAGTCATGCTGAAGGCAGTGACAAGAGGGAAGTTTTTCCGCAAAGGGGGAGTGGTTGCCGAGTTTATCGTCAACGGGAGATCAGTCGGAAAAAACCTCTCCGGAGGCGACGGCGTTGCATTCAGGCAATTCAGACCGTCAGCGGCCCGAAGGTATTCCATCACCGTCAAGACCGCTTCGGAAGAAGACAGGGGCATTCTTCTTGTTCTTGAAAAAGGGGATCGCATCATTTTTGTCGACGTTGAGGCAGCGTTGCTGGAGGGCACGTTTTCTCAAAAACCGAGGAGGGGGAGTCAGGAAATAATTGCACAGCTCTCCAAAAGATTCCCCGTTGTTTTTCTCCAGACAGGCATGCTCAACGAAAGAGCGATCAAGTCGTGGCTGAAAGAAAACGGGTTCAGGGCATTGCCGGTCATCCCGTGGGATCAGGGAAGAATTTTTCATGAGATAAGGGAAAAGGGAATAGGTATTCACGCAATAATAGGAAGCAGCATGGTAATCGAATCCGCAGGGGAACATGCCCCGAAGGCATTCAGTTTCGGGGATGCAGAGAATGCACAGGCGGTCAAGTCCTGGCAGGAGATCGGGAGGAAGCTGAAAAAACAGTAGTTGCGGAATACCGGACCCACATTTGACAGAACCCGGACGAAAGCGAAATAATTGAACTATGGAAAGACGGTATAATTCGTTCGGCGCATATATAAAAAAGCGCTTCGGTGCCACCGTGTACAAGGTGAATGTTGATGCAGGGTTTACCTGTCCCAACAGGGACGGTACTGTGGGAACATCAGGCTGTATTTACTGCAACAATGACAGTTTCAGGCCGAATTCCTGCAGGCCGACTCTTTCGGTGCGTGCACAGATCGCCAACGGCATCGCATACATCCGGAAAAGATACAAGGCACAGAAATATCTTGTGTACTTTCAGCCATATACCAACACGTACGCTCATGTTGACGAACTGGAGCGACTTTACCTCCAGGCTTTGTCAGATCCCTCTGTGATCGGTCTTGCGATAGGGACAAGGCCTGACGCGGTGGACTCCGAAAAGATAGCCCTTCTGCAGTCGCTTGCGGAAAAATATTTTATCCTGATCGAATACGGCATGCAGTCAATGCATGACAGGACCCTCGAATTCATCCGCCGCGGTCACGACTACAATTCATTTCTGGACGCAATAGCACTGACAAAGAACCGGGGGATATCTGTCGGCGCGCACATCATTGTCGGATTTCCCACTGAAACAAGGGATGAGATGTTTTTGATGGCAGATGAACTTTCCTGTCTCCCCATCGGGTTTCTTAAAATACATCAGCTCCAGGTCATTAAAGACACACCTTTGGAAATCATTTACAGGAAAAGCCCTTTCCCTGTGTTTGCATATGATGAATACCTTGATTTTGTGACGGAATTCCTCGAAAGGCTTTCTCCCGGAATAGTCCTCCAGCGGCTTTTTGCGACAGCCCCTGACGCGATCCTTATCGCTCCCAGGTGGGGGAAAAGCAGGCAGGAGATGCTGCGGGATATCGAAAAGACAATGGAGGACAGGAATACCTTTCAGGGCAAAAAGCTGAAAATTCCCACAAGGGCATAAAAAGGTACTATGCTGGTGTTATCCGGGTCCGGTGATACGCATTCCAGGCGGGTGAAGAGATTCCCCGGGAAAAAAACCCTCTCATGAAACCACTTATTGCAGTGATCGGTGGAAGAGAGACCGAAGCATCACTCCTCAGAGAGGCTGAAGAGGTTGGCAGAATGATTGCTCTGCGGGGAGCGTATCTTGTATGCGGCGGACTGGGGGGAGTAATGGAGGCTGCTTCACGGGGAGCAAAGTCAGCAGGAGGACTGACTGTCGGAATCCTTCCGCAGAACGACGCAAAGGAAGCAAATCAATTCGTAGATATTCCCATCGCAACCGGGCTCGGGATAGGCAGGAATGTCATCATTGCACGCGCTGCAGATGCATTGATTGCGGTCGGCGGCGAATACGGCACTCTTTCAGAGATCGCATTTGCATTGCAGATAGGCAAGCCGGTTGCAGGTATCAGGACATGGGATATTAAGGGGATTCTGCATGCTCAAAATGCTGACGAGGCAGTCAGGAAGGTGTTCGGACTCATCGAATCTCAGTGAATAAGAATTTTCCGTGATCTGTCCCTTCTTATCAACCCTGCAGGCCTGCATGAACGGGTCATGATAACGCGAATTCGCCTGTCCGCAAAGGAAAGCGGTTACTCTTTTTTTCTGGCATACCCGATCTTCCGGAGAGCTTCCTCCACTTCTCCCAGAATGGAGGGGTCATCTATGGTGGACGGAACGGTATACGGCTGGGCATCAGCAATCTTTCTCATGGTGCTCCGGAGTATCTTGCCCGAGCGTGTTTTCGGAAGCCTCGCCACTACCACTGCTTCCTTAAAGCAGGCAACAGGGCCGATCTCGTTCCGTATCATCTGGACCAGTTCCTTTTTCAGTTCCTCTTCCCCTCTGACAACCCCTGACTTCAGGACGACCAGTCCGACAGGGAGCTGTCCCTTGAGCGTATCATGCGCGCCGATAACCGCGCACTCAGCAATATCCTCATGCTGGGCTACGACTTCTTCCATGGAGCCGGTTGAAAGTCTGTGGCCGGCGACATTAATGACGTCATCGACCCTGCCCATGATATACACATACCCGTCTTCATCCATAAAGCCGCCATCGCTGGTAAAATAGTATCCGGGAAATATCATCATGTACGATTCGATGAATCTCTCGTCAGCGTTCCAGAGCGTCGGCAGTGTGCCGGGGGGCAGCGGATGCTGTACCACCACAAGGCCCTCTTCTTTCGGACCCAGTTTCTTGCCCATATTGTCGATTATCTGGACGTTATAGCCCGGCACCGGTTTCGTACATGAGCCGGGCTTGATCGGGAAGCTTTCTATCCCCATACAGTTTGCGGTTATGGGCCAGCCGGTTTCCGTCTGCCACCAGTGGTCGATAACCGGTTTCTGCAGGAGATTATATGCCCAGTGATAGGTATCAGGGTCTGTTCTTTCTCCGGCAAGGAAGAGATACCGGAACCCTGAAAGATCGTATTTCCTGATGTATTCGCCCTGGGGGTCTTCCTTCTTGATTGCGCGGAATGCAGTCGGGGCAGTGAACAGCGTCTTGACCCCGTGCTGGGAAATGACTCTCCAGAATGCCCCGGGATCAGGCGTCCCCACGGACTTGCCTTCATACAATACTGTCGTGCATCCGGTTATCAGAGGCCCGTACACTATGTATGAATGCCCCACGACCCATCCCACGTCTGAGGCAGCCCAGAAGACCTCACCGGGTTTTGTATCATAGATATTCTCCAGGCTCCATCTCAATGCAACTGCATGGCCGCCGTTGTCCCGCACGACCCCTTTGGGTTTCCCTGTGGTCCCGGATGTATAGAGGATATAGAGCGGGTCTGTTGCCTGCACCGGCACGCACGGGGCAGGTTCTGCATTGGCAATGAATTCTTGCCACGCAATATCCTTTCCGGGGATCAGTTCGGCTTCTGCCAGTCGTCGCTGATAAATAATGCACTTATCGGGCTTATGGGCCGCGAGTTCGATCGCCTTATTCAGCATCGGCTTGTACTCTATGAGCCGCTTTACCTCCATGGCACCCGAGGCGGAGATAATGACCTTGGGCTTTGCATCATTGATCCTGAGGGCAAGTTCATGAGGTGCAAACCCGCCAAACACAACTGAGTGGACTGCTCCGAGACGTGCACAGGCGAGCATGGCTACCGCTGCCTGAGGTATCATGGGCATATAGATGATTACTGTATCTTCTTTGTGTACGCCGAGTCCCTTCAGGGCACCGGCAAAACGTGACACCTGATCGAGAAGGTCCCTGTAAGAGATCTTTCTGATTGTCCCGGTAACAGGACTGTCGTAGATAATGGCGGTCTGGTCACCCCTTCCGGCTTCAACATGCCTGTCGAGGGCGTTGTAGCAGGTATTCATTTCTCCGCCGGCGAACCAGCGGTAGAAGGGAGGGTTTGAGGTATCAAGCACCCTGTCCCATTTTTTGTGCCATGTAATGGCTTCAGCCGCTTCTCCCCAGAACCCTTCAGGATCATCAATGCTCCTCCGGAATAACTCATTGTACTTGCCCATCGGATGTCTCCTTCGCGAATAGTGATAAAAAGCGTTTTATCTTAGCATAAAAAGATAATTTTCATTTCAGGTGCCTGAAAACCATGCCTTTCCGTACCTGATTGTCCGGCATTTCAGCGTAATCGTATTGCCAGAACGGGCTTTTCGTTATAAGATTTAAGTAGTTGCTACACCGGCTGCAGCTGGACTCTTGAGAAATCAACGTAGCAAATTGCTGATAAAATACCAGATGGGCTGACGGAGAGGAGAGAGATGGTGAAGAGACTGCCGGAAGGAACAGGGTGTATTCCCCGTGCCAAACGTTCCGGGAAACGCAGCGCACTGACGCAGACTTCCCGTGTGCTGGTGATCGTTCTGATATGCCTTTGCTGTTTCTTGCGCATACCAACGCCGGCTGCAGGGCAGGTGGAGATCGAGATCAGCGGCGTGAGCGGGGATGTGCTGGAGAATGTCAGGTCGGCGCTTATTGTTCCCGAATCTCTTCAGAAGAAAGGCAGGACACACAGAATGTGGGTGGAGTATTTCAAAAAACAGGTTGATGAGAAAGTCAGGACAGCGCTTGAACCGTATGGCTACTACGCTCCGGAAGTGCAGAGCACGCTTGATATCACAGACAGCGAAAAATATCTCATTAAGGTTCAGGTGAACCCCGGCGAACCGGTGCGGCTTACACGGGTGAGCATTGCGGTCCAGGGCCCCGGGGCACAGAAGAAGTCGTTGCAGGAGGTTATCGCACAATTCCCCCTCAAAAAAGGGGACATCCTTCTGCATGGCGAATACGAGAAGATGAAAGGGGAGCTGAAAGCCCGGGCTCTCGAGACGGGCTATCTCGACGCAGAATTCACTGACCACAGAATCCTTGTCAACCGTAAAGAAGCATCTGCCGAAATTGCACTGGCGATGGAAACAGGGCCCCAGTATTTTTATGGGATTACGAGATTCGAAGGCGCCCCTTCATATGAGGAACGGTTTCTGAGGAGATACCTCGCCTATAAACAGGGCGACGTTCTCTCTTCTGTCAAATTGCGGAAAACGCAGCTCAACCTGATGAATTCCGAACGGTTCAGTGAGGTTGTGCCCACGCCGGAAAAGGAAAAAGAAAAAGACCTCCAGGTACCGGTGGTAATAAAGTTGACCCAATCCCCCAGCAGACAGTTACGGGCGGGAATCGGTTACGGTACTGATACCGGAGCCCGTTTTTCCGTCAAATATACTGACCTCAACAACCTGAAACGGGGGTACGAACTCAGATCGGAGCTGAATGTCTCGGAACGTCTGCAGGGAGTGGGAATCTCCTATGTAATCCCCAGCTACAGAGACCTGAACAGTTTTACCGAGTTCAAGGCCAACGCCCGTAATGAGGATGTTGATACCTATGAGACTCAGGTTCTCTCTGTGGAGGCAAGCCGGACAAAGAGTCTCGGCAGGGGACGATCGGGAACCGTCTATCTCAGGCTGCAGCATGAGGACTCCACCATCGCGTCTGATCAGGAAAAGACATTTCTGGTCATGCCGGGCGTCCGTTTTTCGGCAAACCGCTACAACAACCTGACCCGGCCGACCAGCGGCTATCTCTATGCTGCAGAAGTGCGGGGGACCCATAAATATCTCGGTTCTGATACAGGGCTCCTGCAGGTGATTCTGCAGGGAAGCACCATTGTGCCTCTCCCCTGGCGCTGTTTACTGTATGCGAGAATCCAGGGAGCGCTGACAGCCCAGGATGAATCGCTCCGTCAGATTCCGGCATCAATCCGTTTTTTTACGGGGGGGGACAGGAGCGTCCGGGGGTACAAGTATCAGTCGCTCGGACCGGAAGATGAGAAAGGGAACGTTATCGGCGGAAAGCATCTCCTTGTGGGAAGTCTGGAGCTTGAGCGGGCACTCTTCAGCGACTGGGGAGTCGCAGTGTTCTATGATACGGGGAATTCGTTTAATTCTCTGTCCGACATACAGTTGTATCAGGGCGCAGGAATCGGTGTTCGCTATTATACCCGCATAGGGGCAATCAGAATTGATATCGCACGGCAGATTGATGTGGAGAATCCGAAATTCAGACTGCACTTCAGCATAGGGATTGAGCTGTGAATAAAAAAACAAGATACCGCATCCTGATAGCACTGTTCGCGGTTTTCCTTATGCTTGGCGGCATCGGGGCATGGCTGCTCGGTACTCGTGAAGGCGCAGCCTGGGTTTTGAAGGCAATTTCTGCTCAGGCCGGGGCGGATCTGAAATACCGGAACCTTCAGGGCAGCCTGTGGAATGCGATCAGCATGGAAGAGATCGAAGTGCGCTGGCACAAGGGAAACGCAAAGGGTGAGAAGCTTTTTCTCTCCTGGCAGCCTCTGATGGTCCTGACCGGCAACATCGCTATCGACAGGCTGTATGTAAGCAATCTCCTGATACAGGACGACCGGCCCGAGGATAAGGAACCGCTGGACCTGACCTGGCCGAAAGTTCAAGGGGTCGCCGCACGGCTTGATGCCTGGATAGACAGACTGGAAATGCACGGTATTGACTATCGGAGGCTCAATAAGACCCATATCAGGATATCGCAGGCGGCTGCTTCTGTTACCTGGCGCACGGGCAGGTTCAGCATGAACAATCTGATTCTGGATGCCCTGGATATGCAGATCAGGGGGACGGTTGCGGCCGGATTCCTGAAACCGTCACTGGATGCAGATATTATCGTTTCCCCTCAGAGTCCCTTATGGAATATGGACAGGTTGTCACTGAAAGCCGCACTCATGAGCGCGCGCGATCCCGAACAGGTCAATGGAAAGATTTCCATCAGCGGCATGTCAGGAGACGTACCGCGGTTCGATGGTGCCGGCAGGATCGGGGTGACAAAAACGGGCGTAAATATCCATGAACTGCAAATACGCGAAACAGGCAGGAAGGGGCTGCTGCAAGCAAAGGGGACGGCAGTGTTCAGTTCCCCCGCGCCGCAGTTTCATATGACGGTTACGGCAGAGCACATTGACCTGTCGCCTGAAATGCATGTGGCAACTGATATCTCGGGAACCATGACGGCAGAGGGAACGCCTGAGAATTACCGCGGCAGCCTCGACGTAGCGAATGAAGGAGATAAAAAACACCGCGCGAAATTTGCGGCGGTATTCAACGGCACCCAAACAGGTATCCACCTGCAACAAATCAGGGGCACCCTTCTGGAGGGAACAGTGCATGGTCAGATACAGAGTTCCTGGAGCAACGGGCTCTCCTTCAACAGTGACCTGCAGGTAAGGAACATCAATCCGGCGGTCTTTACTCCTGAATGGAGCGGGTCGGTAAACCTGAACTTTGCAGCGAAAGCGCATTGGCCTGAACAGGGCTCCCCCGAAGGCGAGCTGAGGGGGCGCATTCTTGAGAGCAGCCTTCGCGGGAAAACCCTGAGCGGAGAGATGCTGGCCGGCGTTCGGGCGCAGAACCTCTTCATCCACAGGTTCGTACTGAGAGGCAAGGGGTTTGATATCAACGCATCTGGTGACCTGCAGAAACGTATTGCATTTCATGCACGTATTGCAGACCTCTCCGGTCTTGTCCCCGATACTGCAGGATGGCTCTCTGCTGAGGGCTGGGTAAGCAGAAGCAGGCAGCATTTTTCAGGTTCTGTCAATGCACGCGGAAACAGTATTTCCGCAGGTCGGCTGCATATGAAGAAAGCTGAGATCGACGCCTATTTTTCTGAAAACCAGAAGGCACCCGTTCGCATCAATGCCGAAATACGGGGGCTTGCATATGAAACACTGCAGCTTGATGCAGTGAGACTGCAGGCCAATGGCGAGACATCTTCCCATGCGGTGAAAATATCGCTGAAAGCTGAGCATGCTGAACTTCTGTCGGAGCTGTACGGCGCATATCAGAAAAAAATATGGCATGGAAAGATTCAGCGCATTTCCTATAGAGATGCAATTGGAGTACTGACCCTCAGGTCGCCCGCAGAAATCTCTGTGTCGGATGCGAGATTTTCCCTTTCCCCTTTGGTAATGCAGGGACCGCGGCAGGAGGCGCTTTCAGTGCAGGCTGAAATCGCCAGGCAACCGTTGAGCGGTTTTCTCCAGGCAGACTGGAATCAGTTCGATATTGCGAGGGGAAATCAGTGGCTCGATCAGGTTGCGCTTGCAGGGAGTACTTCAGGGAATATACACCTGACCTGGAGCAGGGGAAGCCCTGAGGGCATCCGGATGCAGGGCATGCTCTCGGGCAGCCTCGCTTTCCGCGGGATGACTCAGGAGGAAGTGAACGCACGGCTTCAGATTGAATGGAAAAAGCAGGGGCTGCTGGTATCTTTCAGCACAGATCTTTCATATGGAAGTGCGCTGACGGCAAAGATGACATCTTCTTCCCCGCCAACGTTCGATGTTCCTGCACAGGGTGAGATTGATGCAGGAGCAAAGGATTTGAACCTTGGCCTTTTTACTCCTTTCCTTCCTGAGCATATCGAACTCCGGGGAAAAGGCTCCGGCAATATGCGGGCCGGATGGGCGAAGAGAGGATTATCGTTCCTGAGCGGGAAGGTAGAGGCACGGGGTACGGTCATATCGGACGGTCATCAGATCGGCATAGAGGAATCCTCTCTGAACCTTACTACAAAAGGCGGAAGGATCGTGTCGCGCCTGCATCTTGAGCTTGCACGCGGTGGCAGGGTAAACGGGCAGCTCACCTTCGGCATCCCGCCCCGGCTTGCGTTTCCGGAGCAGGGCGTGATCGATGCCCAATGGCAGGATATGCACCTCGGGGCGTTCCGGCCATTGTTTCCCGAGGGGATTGAGGTCAGTGGCATGCTGTCCGGAAAGATGCAGGGGAACCTGCTCCCGGGCGGGAAGTTCGCGTTATCCGGTGAGAGCATGCTGTCGAAGGGAATCGTAAGCAGACGTACAGAAAAGGGACAGGTTTCTGCTGACGTCAAAACAGCGTCGTCGCAATGGTCATGGAGCGGAGAAGTGTTCCGGGGGGATGTCGCCGTATCACTGACCGAATACGGGAAGGTTGCCGCGAAAGTTGCGTTGCCCATCCCTGCGCGGATTCCGCTGGCTATGAACAAAAAGGCTCCCGTGAGTATCGCAGTCGACGCGGATGTCCGGGAAAGAGGAATGCTCACCTCGGTTTTTCCGGGACTTGTTCAGGAGAGCCAGGGAACTGTGCAGATCAAAAGCCGGATATCCGGAACCTGGAACAGTCCGCAATTCAGCGGGGACTTTCAGTTGAAAGATGCCGGTGCCTATTTCCTTCCCGCGGGCATCAGCCTGAAGGACGTAGTCGTGCGGGGACATTTTGAAAGAAATATCATCGCGTTTGATGCCTTCAGCGTGAAGTCAGGCGACGGCAATATCGAAGGTGCGGCAAAGATCACCATGATCGATTGGGGTATCTCCCGCTATGAAGGGACCGTCTCAGGGAAGGAATTCAGGGTTTTGTATCTTCCCGAGCTGCAGGCGGCAATCAGTCCGCAGCTCAGATTTGAAGGTTCACCGGACAAGCTGTCCGTACGCGGAGATATCCACGTGCCGGAACTGTTTGTGTACGGACGTGAAACATCTGCAACTGTCGTACCGAGTCAGGACGTCGTGATCGTGGACACCGTCGAAAAGCCGGAGAAAAAACTCCCCTTTGCCCTTGATATTCAGGTGCACGTCATGCTCGGGAAAAAAGTTTTTGTGAAGACGGAAGGCATCGACGCACGGTTCGAAGGAGATGTACATGTAACCGCGAAGAGTCAGGACGACATACAGGGAAAAGGATTGATCTATGTGGCGAAGGGCGCGTACAGGAGGTATGGGATCAATCTCGATGTCCAGCGCGGCCGTCTTGTGTTCAGCGGACTCATAACCCGCCCGGATCTGGATGTCCTTGCACTGAGGACGGTCGGGGATGTAAAGGCCGGAGCAAAGGTTACCGGAACGCCTCAAAAGCCGGAAGTGAAACTCTATTCTGAACCCCGCATGCCGGATACCGATATCATTTCGTACATTGTCTTCGGTCATCCCCTTGGCGAAGGCAAGGAACAGTCATCGGCCCTGCTGCAGGCATCCGGCGCGCTTCTTTCAAAAGGAGAATCAGTAGTCCTTCAGGAAAAAATAAAGCAGAGCGTCGGGGTTGACGTGCTGGACATCCAGTCCGGAGATGGCGACTTGTCCCGGTCCATGCTCACCATAGGGAAATACCTTACCCCGAAGCTGTTCATCAGCTACGGGCAGTCGCTGTTCGGCGAAGGCGGCGTGTTCCGGCTGCGCTATACCATTTCAAAACGATGGGAAGTCGAGACGCAGAGCGGAAGGGAAGCAGGCGGAGATATCTTTTACAGGCTGGATTTCAAGTAGATGGACGGGTGTGTCCAGACTTCGGATTGAGTCTAAAAAAAGATTTCAGCGAATAGAGTATGGTATAATTTCATGCTGATCTTCGCGTGCCCCCTTAGCTCAGTAGGATAGAGCACAGGTTTCCTAAACCTGGTGCCGCAGGTTCGATTCCTGCAGGGGGTACCATCCTTTTCCTTTAAAAACAAAGAGTTACGCTGACGCATGAACTGGTCCCTCTTCAGCATTTGACCTCACTGTAGTAGAATTGTAGTACTCTGTCAGGACATCCACGCTGCTCCGTAAACTTTCCGGACAATGATGTGCATATCGCTGGGTTGTCGATACATCATTGTGTCCCAGAAGTTTCGCGATTTTGTAAAGATCCACGCCGGCCTGCGCGAGCCTCGTTGCGAAAGTGTGCCGCAGGTCGTGGAAGTGGAAATCCTGAAGACCAGAGTCTTTCGCCGCTTTGGTGAATGCCCTTACGAGGCGCTGCCTCATAATCTTTGTCCCGGTTGCGCTCGGAAACACAAGCTCGCTATGAATGTGATGTGTCTTCATCCTTGCCTTGAGGATGTCAAGAGCAACAGCATTCAGTGGGATCGTCCTGACCTTATCGCCTTTACCCTTGACAGTGATTGTCTTCCTGAAGAGATCTACGTTGGAACGTATGAGACTGAGTACCTCATCCTGTCGAAGTCCTGTATTAAGAACAAGACTGACAATATCGACGAGCCTGCCCTTGAGATGGGAAAAGAGATTCTTTTCATCTTCTGATGTCAGCCAGCGGTCCCGCTGGTTCCTCTCCCTGTCAAACTTGACAGAGGATACGGGATTAACGAAACACCATTTGTAATGTCTGATGGCGATGTTGTAAGCGTTCCGCAGGAATGCGAGTTCCCGGTTTACCGTGGCTACGGTTTTCTTCTCGGCATACCTCTTTCGGCGGTAATCTGAAACCATCTCAGGTGTTACCTCGGCGAGAAGATATGAGCCGAAATAGTTGGTGATGTGTTCACGCAAGCTCCTGTCTCGTGCAAGAGTATTGCTCGCCTTGGTCATTGCCCGATCTTCCGCGTATTTCTCCATCAAATATGAAATAGTGAACTCCTTTGGTTTTTGAAAGTAGCTCCCGCCGACAATCTCTGACACAATTTTCGAGTATCTCTCTTCTGCAACTCTCTTGATACCTGTGTCAAGTGTGCGTTCAACTTTTTTGCCGTTGTACTGCTTTATCATCCAGTAGACGTTGCCTTTTTTATAGATGCCCATTTTGTTTACTGTCCTCCTTTCCGGGCACCGGCAACAGTTCCAGCACCCGAATTATACCTTTTTGCTGTTTCCGCTTTCCAGAATTGCAGCCAGGCATAAACTTCTTCTGAGTCGAAGCGAAGAAGGGATTTCCGCCCTATCCCTATTTTTATGGATGGGATATGTCCGAGTTCTGCCCAGCTATAAATTGTCTTCGGTGAACAGCAGATAATTTCAGCAACCTGCTCGGCGGTGAGAAGCTTTCCTGTGGTGTTCTGTAGAGGGAGAGTAGATTTATTCAAGTTTCCCCCTTGCCGGGCCATTGCTTTGGATCTTGCCTAGACGCAGTTGATTTACAAAATTTCGTACTTCCTCAATGCTGGGACCATCGTTGTGAGCATTGTTTTTTCCTTGGCATTTGTTCTTTTTGTGTTTTGCCTCCTCGCGTTTTTTGTCTTCTTCCTCCTTCGGAATGTACCCCTGAGGGGTATCCATACCCTTCATGACAAGGAATTTAAAATGACCCGCAGGATTAGAAACAGATTGAGATCCCGGTTGATACTGTTTTGCTATCTTCCTTGCAGTCTCACATACAGGAGATAATCCTCTTTCAGTAATCAGGTCAGAGATCAACCTGTCGGTTATGCCTTCATAGGGGACGTTGACAGTAGACAGGATGTCTCTGACTTTTTTTATCTCTATTTCAGAAACAACAACAGGCTCTGTTGTTGTAATTTGAGGATTGATATAGTTATATGTTTGTTGCTGTCCTGATTTTCGGGACAGGGCCTGTCCTGTTTTTTCGGATAGCCTGTCCCGGTTTTTGGGACAGGTATGGCGCTTCTTGTCGTCAGGGTTCCCATTGTAATCAGAAAAGAAAAGGTCATAGCATTTATTGCTCAGCCTTACATACAAGGTGTTGTCTTTCTCCCGGAAGGTCTTGACAAGGTCTTCTGCCCGAAGTTTGCTTATCCGTGCAGATACGGTATCTTTCTTTTTTATGCCGAGGATCGGCAGTTCTTCCATCAGATGCACGTAATTGACACGCGTGTACTCTTGCTGGTCGATAATAATCCGGTCGGCCCTGGGTGCCACACACCACCCGTGAATGTAGTCAAGAATGGCCATGTCGGTTATGTCGAGCTTTCCGCAAAGTCCCATTCTGTGATATGCGAGCTGGTTGATGTGTATGGTATATTTCATTAATTGTCCGAAAACAAAAAAGCCAGGATAGAGTGAGGCACTGCCTCAATTCTCTACCCTGGCTTCGCTACTTTAACCCTATGCTTTGTTGGTTAATCGCTAACTTACGGGTATTTTATTAGAGTAAGACTAATCTGCCTTTTTCAGTGACTTTAAGATGCCAGATAACCTCCCTGCCCTTATTGTCCTTTCCCTTTATCGGGATAAGTCTCGGCCTGCTGAGATCAATGTCTATTTCGATGACATTATGATCAATTCTGAGCTTCATTATGCCTTTATCAGTATTACTTGAGTAATGCATCCAGATCCTCTCCTGCCTCCTGTTTTTGCTTTTGCTCAAGAGTGATCTCCGGAATGTTTCTCGGTATCATTGAATTTCTGTCGGGCTGGGTAAAAATATCCATGGAAATCTGCGTGTCCGGATATCCTCCGATAGAAACATACCCATTCAGGTCCTCCCTCCCCTTTATTTCTGACGGGAGTATGATCCTGCTTATCTTCTCTTGTTCGCTGAAATTATATCCGTCCCTGATGCTTCTTGCGCCTGCTGATAGTGTCCTTATCTGTTGTACGTGCTCCTGGTCCCCGAATGTCAGGCTGAGGTATTCTGTTGTTTTCGGCTCTTTGGTCCTGAATATTACCTGTGTGTTCGTCTGATTGAAGATCGAATAGGCATCGGGACCATAAATCTTTTTGACCTGTTCAAAGTCCTGTGCCCCGATGACCGGACAGCTTCCCCTGTCCCTGCCTTCAGCCAGAAGGTCCGCGAGCGTTTCAAGCTTCATTAACGACGGGAATTCGTCAACGAAAAACCAGAATCTGAATTTTCTGTCGATAGGCCTGTTCAGGAACTCCCTGAATGCAAGGTCAAAGAAAAGGGTATAGTATGCCTTAAAGGCTTCCGCGGTTGCGTTTCTGTTGACTATGTAAAGCCTGCCGGTGCCGTTTCTGATAAATTTCCTTACCGAAAAATCACCGTCATGGTAAAAATGTCTTTGCACAAGGGCATTGGAAAACTGCGATACGACCGACATTATCGAGTTGGCGGTATTATTGTCCTTCGATATATATCCTTCAACCCTTGGATCATGCTTTAGGATGTTATAGAGCTTTTCCCTGTTGCAACCGTTCATATACAGGAAGTCTATAAGCGTCTTATTCGATGCCTTGCCGGTTTCCCATAAAAGAGTGAGAATCGCATGGAATATATCCCGTGCCGCCTGGTACCAGAATGCAGTCTTGGGATCTGTCGGGAGAGGGATCATTGAATGGACTATATTGTCTATATCTTCCTTTTCCTCGATCTCATGAAAGATATTCCACATGATTGTCCTTGCATCCTTGGGATCAAGCAAGAGGTCCTTTTTCGGTTCAAAAAAGAGCGGGTAGAATTCGGGCTTTCTGTCATAGATGACAGCCGGATCTCCGGTAATTTGTGGTATAAGATACTTCAGGAATGTTGATTTCCCGGACCCCGGAGAGCCGAAAAGAAATATCCCCATATTCTCGGCAGATTTCGGGAATCTGATTTTTTCCTTCCCGAAGGTAATCCTGTAGTTCTTCTTAACAGCTGAGTTTATTCTCTGAGCTGATACTAATGAAGCTCCTCTCAGGTGCTTATCATCTTTCCGGGAAATGTCCTTTTTGAAAAGAATAGTTAAGACCAAAACGATAAGAGAAGCAGAAACAGAAGATGAGAACACGAGATCAAAAACAGCCTTATGTTTTACTATGGCAATCCATTGATCTTTTATAACCTCTTCCTCCGGGTCTTCCCGGAGGCCTGTCAATGCCCTATGGAATGAGTTCTTAATGAAAAAACTTGGGGGATATTGTTGTATGACAGCGCGGTATACATAGAATCTCCTCGCTGAAAATACATTATACGGTTGGAACCTGTTGTCCGATTGTATGCCTGCCCAGGTGAGGCCGATAAAGGCAATGGCAGTAAGGATAAGAAAACAGATGAGAATTATCCGGGCGTGCTTTATCAGGAATTTTACTCTTGTTGCCAGCTCTTCGAAACTTCTCAGACGTGGTCCTCCAGGGGGATTTCAGAATTGATCTCAAGCTCAGCGGAGTTGTCTTTCTCCAGTACTTCTTCTTTACCTATTGCAATCTCAAGAATCTGTTCCTGCTCGATTTCAAGGTCAAGCGCTTTTTCTGTTATGGATGCCAGGTCGTCTCTGTCCATACGCAAATCTTCTTTATCTCCCCATGCCAGAACGTGGACATGAATTCTTTCGTTGTGATCATGGATCGCATACACATAGTCGAAGCTTTTATCTTCGTCCACCTGGTACCGCTCGATAACGTCCCGAACCATTATTCCGATTTCTTCCCTGGACAAATCGGGTTCTTCCGGAGAAAAAATCAGCCTCCGCTCCATCTCTGCCTCTTTGATTTCTTGTCTCAATTCCTTGAAATCATCTCGTGGCAAAATGTTTCCTTCTCTATCGTAGACCGATGCATGCCCGCATCCAAAAGCTCCTTCACGACTGATGTAATTGAGTGATCCCGTGCCTTTTCCTGTGCCTTTGGAAAAACTACTCTTTACTATCATCCTCTATGTCCGCTTTCTCTTTTATTTTTCCTATCGCGTATTTCCAGCATAAATCCGAAACCTTGCTTGCTGTCTCGGTATCGGTTAGTTTGGCATGAGCATATTTAGTCTGATAGCGCCCTGCTATTGCATGGAGCCCGACCCTTAAGAGCACTGTTGCTATGCGGTTTGATTGTCTTTTGATCTCGTCCCTGGTTAACTGGAGGTCCGCTTTCATTGTCTTTGCTATTGCTTCCAGACCAAATATGTCTTCGTCCCTTTTGGAAAGTCCTATGCGTATAAGTTCATTTATCATCTTGTTCTTGCTTTTCTTTTCTGAGACGGCAGCGTCGGTTATGCGCTTATCGAGCTTTTCGTCGAGATAGATGCTTTGATGTTTATGATATTTATACGGCACCGTATACCTCCACGAACTCTTTGACCAATTCTCTCTGCACGTCTTCTCTATCTGCAATTTTCTTCACGAGACTAATGAACTCTTCCATCTCTTCTTCTTTCAACGAATACGACAGAAACGCTCTATGGAGAGTGTAATAGCCTTGTTTGCGATCTCTTAAGATGGACCATGCGCCATATTCAGCCATGTTCTTTCCTGATTCAAGGATGTTTACAGCCTTGATAAGTTCATAGAGCGCGCGAGCATCGCAATTAATAACTGTTTCTTCTCTTTCGTCCTGTCCAAAAATAAGACCGCAATTAAAAGGTCTCTTTCCAACCCTGAACGGACCGGTGCCTTCGTCCGAGAGAAAAACATGTGTCGTGACTTTTTCTCCTTGTTCCTTAAACGTCTTTTCTCCAGAGACTTCTGTCACCTTATCAAGAACAGTCGTATCGATATCCCTTGTCCTAACGACCAGTTTATGATACCAAGGAATTAGGGAAATAGGGTGACACTCCAAATTGGGTTAGACGAAAGGAGTGTCATCGATGGAACAAGTAGAGAGTATTCAAAAGAGTGGTACAAAGA
>JBFMCL010000018.1 GCA_040754395.1 Nitrospirota bacterium
AGGCGGCCTGGCGTATTGCCGTCGAGGCCTGGCTGAATAAGAAAGGTTTTGTAACCGTGACCCTGAATGGAAAAGTGTTACCCAGTTTTTTCTGATTTCGGTATCATTAACTCATGGCGTGCACAATCTATTCCGGTGCAGTTCTGGTTTTTCCTGCCGGCTGGAAAAAGAAACTTGCCGGCATCTTCATTGGGTTCTTTGTAATCCAGTTTTTCAATATCCTCAGGGTACTGGCACTGGTGTATGCAGAGCAGTATGATAAAAGCCTGTTTGACTATCTCCATATCTATGTGGGGCAGGGCATCATGATCGCTCTGTCTCTCGGCATTTTTTTCCTTTACCTGAACTATGCAAATAAATCTAAAACATCTTTTTCCTAAGTCCCCAGTCATCAGGGCCGTCCTTATATTTTTTATTTCGTATGTTGTCATCCTAGTATTATGGAAGCAGATTGAAGACTCGTATTCCTACGTTATCACCTTTGTTACACTGAAAGTGGTCACTGCGATGAAGAATACAGAGCTGACGGATATAATGAGACGGGATTCGGTAATTTATATAAAATTCACTCCGCTGACAATGAAAAATGCCCTTCTTTCTGCAAAAGTCGACAAGTCTCATTATACGTTTAATGTTCCCTTAACCCTGTCTGTTCTGGCATCTCTTTTCCCATTCATACAGAGGAGACTGAGAGCCTGTATTGAGTGCCTTCTCATGCTGTTTACAGTGCATTTTATCTATATTTTTTTTCTTGCCACATTGCTGCTGACGGTGTTGTACATGGACAGGGGGATCGAGGCTGTGAGTGAGTTCCGTCTCGCAGCATACAAATTCCTCTGGGGTTTTTCAGGCAGGATGCTCCTCAGAGTTGCCCCTTTTCTGATTGGGGTGTATATCTTTCTGAGATTCAGAAAGGCTGAATCCCGGTAATCCGCTTTCCCCCTCGGTCGTCGCTCCCCCTACTCCGGTAGGATTGACCTTATCCCAGGCATTTTCAAGAATAAAACAAGGATTATTGCTTTCTGCAGCAGAAAGCCTGATATGGATGAGAGAAGAATTATCCCGGACAGAAGAAGGCAACCGGCGCCGTTTCTGGGCAGACATACGTTTCTTTCCGGTCAGAGAAAGACCATCAGGAGAAGAGCGGATCAGAAGAAACATTTTTTTGTTGACCATTACAGCCCCAGTCTTCTCGTAACAGTTCTGCTCCTGTTGCTCCTGAGCGTTCTTGACGCATATCTGACACTCGAGCTGCTTGATGCAGAAATAATATTCGAGGCAAACCCTGTGATGGCTTCATATCTGGAATACGGAAACGCGACTTTTTACTGTGTAAAGTTCCTTTTCACTTCAGCAGCAATATTGATTTTCTGCGTATTCAGTCATTTCTCTGTCACGCGCGTTTCACTGGCATTGGCATTATTGCTGTATTTTGGGGTTGTGCTGTATCAGATGAGGATCATGCATCTCTTCTTCCCCCGGTTTTAGGAAGCAACGGGAGAAAAAGACGCATTGATTGTACGGAGAGACACTTAATGCAACTGGAAAGAAGAAGGCACCGGCGCAGCAGCATGATTACCACTGTAGAATTTACTCTGGAATCATCAACTGCAGATGATACATTCAGTGGCGTTATCACGAACGCCAGCGAGTCAGGTGTTTGCCTTCTCACAAAGCACTATTTGCACAAAGAGCAGAAGATAATAATCAATAACGGTGCTTCGCCATTGTCCAGAACCGCAATAGTCCGGTGGGTCGAAAAGTTCAACAGTCACTATTTTGCAGTCGGGCTTGAATTTGTCTGAAATCCCTTGTGGGTAATGATACCCAACCCCTGGTTGCGTGGTATATAATTACTGAAAAAGGGCACTCTCGCCTCGATTAATGAATTTAAGGAAAGTCCGGTAAAGGAGGTATACGTTTGTGAAAAACGCGCAAAGGATAGCAGTAGTTCTTTTTCTGGCAGGTGCGTTTCTGATGCTGTATTCCCCTGTCATGGGCCAGGAAGATGACCGTGGCAGCAAAGATCACCCCATGTTCTCCAGAATGCCGAATACCTATATTGACAGCTATACAGAAAAAGCATTCGACAGGTATGAATTCACCGACCAGCAGGGCAAGACAATTCCAGTTGAAGGGCACACATATATCATCAGCTATTGCATTAAAAGTGATGCGCTGGCCCCCAGCGAACTCCAGATTATCCGGAATCATACCAATGCGATTAAGAAGATCGGCGGACAGGTGATTCACGAAAATTCCAGTAAGGCCGATATGAAAGTAACGAGAGGGTCCTCGGTTACCTGGGCGGAGGTCACACCATGGAACGGGGGAGACTGTTATACCCTTGCAATTGTTGAACAGCAGGAAATGGTGCAGGAGGTGGTCGCTGACTCACAGTCCATGTCCAGGGACATCGGTGAGACGGGAAGGGTTGCGATCTACGGAATCTATTTTGATACGAATAAAGCGGAAATAAAGCCTGAATCCGATTCAACCCTCAGGGAAATCGCAAAACTCCTTTCGCAGGACCGGAAGATAATGCTTCATGTTGTCGGGCACACCGATAATGCCGGAGAATTCGATTATAATATGAAACTTTCCCAGGCACGTGCCGATGCAGTGGTTAAAGCGCTTGTGGGCAGGTTCGGGGCTGACGGGAGCAGGCTCAAGCCAAATGGTGTCGGGCCTCTGTCGCCGGTTGCGTCCAACAATACGGAAGAGGGAAGAGCCAGAAACCGCCGCGTGGAACTGGTAGCCCAGTAATTCCCTGGCAGCTGGCACGGAAGATCAGGATTTGTAATAATCCCAGACGTTGATATCACTGCCTGATGATTTCCTGTATTTGCCATCTGCGGTATTGAATACGATCTGGGCAACCTGTTCAGCGGGCCGGCCCTGAAATCCGGTCATTCTCGTGCTGGTTATGTCAGGGTCATCTTCATAAGCCCTTCCAGGTTAGTCCTTATCTGGTTTTCAATATCAGCAAGACGCTGGTTTTTCAGCGTTGTCCATACTGCCACCCCGGCAGTATGGATGAGAATATCAATCTTTCCGAAGGTCTTCACGGCTTCATCAACTGCCTTCACGGGAGTTCAATTTTTCTTGACAAAATAAGTAACATATGTTACAAAAATAATATATGTTACTTAATACATCAGGATCACAATATATGGCAAAAGCTCAGTCGGCATCCGAAATAAGATGGCTGGTATTCTTCTATACGATTCCCTCTAAGCCTGTAAGAAACAGGGTAACAATCTGGAGAAGACTCCTGAAGGCGGGGGCATTGCTGTTTAAAGGGTCTGTCTATATTTTGCCGGACACGGAAGATAACTATGAATTTCTCTCATGGCTGATGTCTGAGGTTGCGTCATTGAAGGGAGATGCTGCTTTCTTAAGAACAGATAAAATTGAAGCATTCGACAATCTGCAGATCATAAAACTTTTCAATGAAAACAGGGGGATCGAGTATCGGCGCATTCTTGAGGACATTGAAGAAATAGAAAGAAAAATGGCCGGCATAAGGATAGGGGGGGCTTCACAAAACAAGAAAGATATTCCCAAACAAATCAGGAAGTGTCAGAAGTCTTTCGAAGACATAAAGAAAACAGACTTCTTTGCCTCTGAAAGAGGGCATCAAATTGAAAAAAGATTGGAGGAAATTCTCACGGGGCTCAACAGTATCACGGGGACTGCAATAAAAAATCATGCGGCAAGGCTATCCCCTGCGCACATTGAAGAGTATCAGGGCAAAACATGGGTCACCCGTAAAAAACCATTTGTGGACAGATTTGCGTCGGCATGGCTTGTGAAGAAATTTATCGACAAAAAACCTTCTTTTGCCTTTATTGACGAACAGGACCTTCAGGCTATGGCACAAGATGTGGTTGCCTTCGATATTCGCGGAGGCAGATTTACCCATTCGGGAGACCTGTGCACCTTCGAGGTGCTGATAAAATCGTTCGGTCTGAAAAATAAGGCCCTGAGGAAGATGGCAGAAATCGTGCATGAGCTGGATATGAAAGATGATAAATTCCGGACTCCTGAAGCAAAGGGGATCGAGGATATTCTCTCAGGGATAAGGAGAACGACAGAGGATGACCATGAATCACTGGAAAAAGGAATGGCTATTTTTGAGATGCTTTACGTCTCAAAACATAAATGACAGGGACATGTGTACATAACGCGGAGAAAGCACGTGAGAGTGTTCTTGGATTATGGACGACAACAGTTTCAGCAGCATGTGTGCTGACTGAAAAAGCCGAAGAGGGTGCGAACACATCACTCTTGAAAAAGGAAAGGAGAATACCATGCCACCGGTAGAAAAACATTTGAAAATAAGTGCAGAGAGAACGGGAGAGGACTTCAGGGAGCTTCATCAGTGGATCGACGACCCTGAAAAAAAGCCAGAACGGCATGACATCACAAAGATTCATGAATATGGAGAGATGATCAGGGCGAAATATGGTGAAAAGGGGCTGCAGGAATATCTCCGGCATATTCATGATGATGTGAGAGCGAAGTTCGATCATATCCTTCATGACCTCGAAAAGGCAATGAAGGAGACGCTCGCGTACTTCGGGGTAAAGGAGGAGAAATGAACTATCGGATTCAGGATTCGGACAAAGATCTCCTGAGGAAAGCAGGGGTGCCTGAGGAAGATATACAACACAGTATCAAGGTCGGGGAAAAGGCGCTTGAAATTGCCAGAAGAACCGGTCAGAAACTCGACATGGACCTTGTCGGCAGGGGAGCCCTGTTTCATGATCTCGGCAAAGCGGTCACCCATGCCATCGAACATGGAAAGATCGGCGCTGAGATGGGCAGGGATCTTGGGCTGCCAAAATCGGTTACCGATATCATGGAGAAACATATAAGGGGAGGACTCACGGAAGAAGAAGCCAGGGAGCTTGGCCTACCGGTGAAAGATTATGCACTCAAAACACTCGAAGAGAAGATTGTCATCTATGCAGACAGGCTGGTGGATATTATCACTGAAGGGATCGTGGATATCGGAGGAGATGAACGCGAGGCAGAACGGAGGTTCGAAGAGATACTGAGGGCATATGAAAAATATGGGAAGAATGAGAGGACACTGAACAGGTATCTCGGCTATCATGCAGAAATACAATCTCTGATAAAAGAATGATCACCCCGTTCCGGATACTCTGCGCGACCGGTTTCACTGCAATCTTCAGCGCGGTGATCGCAAAGAGCCCGGTGCTGCCATTGTTTGCGACTCATCTTGGAGGAGACCCCGCCCGTGTTGGTCTGGTGGCTGCGATGTCGGCCTTCACGGGTGTGGTATTCAGCATTCCTGCCGGCATACTGGCAGACCGTTTCGGCAAGAGAAGAATGCTTCTTATCTCGTCGCTCATATTCGTCTCGGCTCCGTTTTCCTATCTTGTGGTCACACACATTTGGCAGCTGGCAATTGTGCGTCTTTACCACGGTCTTGCAACAGCGATTTTTACTCCGATCAGCATGGCCCTTGTTTCGGAGTTGTTTCAAAAAGAGCGTGGAGAAAAAATGGGTTGGTTTTCAACTGCAACGCTTCTTGGACGTTTTGCTGCTCCGCTTGCCGGGGGCGGTATAATAAGCGCAATGGCTGTTTATGGTTCGTTTCAATTCACCGCAGTATACATAGTATGCAGCGTTGCGGGTATTGCGACGTTTCTGATAGCGCTTCATATCCCCCGGGGAACGGAACAGCATGCCACAGGAAAAAGCTGGCAGGGCTCATGGGAGACGTTTAAAGCGGTGATTACCTCAAGGGCAATCATTATCACCAGCGCTGTTGAAGCAGCAATACTGTTTCTTTACGGCACATTCGAGACCTTTCTCCCTCTGTATGCGTTAAAATCAGGATTTACTACCGCTGAGGTGGGAATCTTTCTTTCGGTACAGATTATCACGCTTGCACTGACAAGGCCGTCGATGGGGAGATTCTCTGATATGCATGGCAGAAAACCACAAATTTTTTTCGGGGCCTTGCTCGGTGCGGTATGTATGGGACTACTTGCTTTTGTGCAGGGGTTTGTATGGTTCCTCACAGTAAGCATTTTCATCGGACTCAGCCTTTCGATTGTCACGGCAGCAACCTCGGCCCTTATCGCAGACCTCAGCAAAAGCGAAGGACGGGGATCTGCCATGGGCATACTGGGGTCGATCATGGATATCGGACATACGACCGGACCGATTGTCGCAGGGATTGTGGCGGCGATGTACGGGTTTGAAAAGGCGTTTCTTGTTGCTGCGGCATTGCTCGCAACACTGGCACTGATATTTCTGATGCATGCCGGCAGATCAGCCTTGTATGATTTTCAAAAGGGGTAAGAAAAAGAGAGGAAACCGGGTATGCGGCTACTGGCATTTCCGGCAAAAAGCGGAGGGAACAGGAATGCATAAGGAACAGTTGCAGGAAACGGTTGAAAAAGCAGGAGAGGCTCTTCATTCAATGGAAGAACCGAGTAACGGAAAAGACCATGAAAAATTTCGCTTTTTTCCATACCTTGCGCTAAGCACAGCAATCCTCGCTGTATTGGGCGCCATAGCGGGCCTCCAAGAAACACTCATGACATCGAAGATGCTTATCGCAAAAAACGAGGAAATCCTCAATCAAACCCATGCGTCAAATATGTGGAGTTATTATCAGGCGAAGAGCATCAAGGAAAATATTTATCGCGTTGGGGGTGAAGTTCAGCCAAAGAAAAAAACAGAATATGAAGGGTTCGTCGCAAAATACGAACAACAGCAGGAAGAGATTGCAAAGCAGGCGAAACATTACGAGAACACCGCCGTCAACAAAAGCAAAGAGAGTTCATACTATTTAAGGAAACACCATATTCTCACCTATAGCGTTACCGCATTTCAGATTGCTATTGCACTCGCTTCAGTGGCTGCACTTATGAAGAGCGTAAGGTTCTGGATATTTGCGATGGCGGTCGGCAGTACGGGGGCTGCAGTATTTATCTATGGAATGATAGTGTGAAGGAGAAGTGTCGTCAGTGCACTACCGGGAGGTCCGGGGCATCCTACCTTATTGACCACGTTATTGTCGTACATATAAAATGAAGCCATATAATTGGGGAACATAAGGCAGCGATTGACCGGACTGCAAAAAGGCCCGGTTTTCAGATAAGCACAACTCAATTGAGGTCGAGACTTGGATACTAAAAACAATTATGGATGAATCATCTTCAAAAAAACTCTTCATACAGCTTTTTAGTGCACGGTCGGAAAACGACGTTCACAGAATTATCGAGTCGGATCCTCTGCTGGCGAACGAAAAAAACTGGAAACCTTACGGAGGGTATGAAAGCAATTTCAATACAATCAATAATCAGGCAAAAAATCCTATTGCAGCTTTGGCTGAAAAGCCCATAAATTCCATTGATGCCCTTCTTCTCAAGGAGTGTAAGCTGCGGGGGATTAACCCTGAAAGCAACAAGGCCCCGAAGACGATGAAGGAGGCAGTAGAACTGTTCTTCGGTATCAAGAGCGGAAATTTTTCTGATCTTGCAGATAACGAAAGAAGAAGACTTGCCGGGAATATCCATATTATTGCAGAAGGCGAAAGAAAGAGACCAAACCTTCTCATAGCTGACCGGGGGGAAGGACAACATCCTGACGACTTTGAACACACATTTCTTTCTCTCCACCGAGGCAATAAAAACAAGATTCTCTTTGTTCAGGGGAAATACAATATGGGCGGCAGCGGTGTATTACCGAATTGCGGAGAATACAACTATCAGCTCATTCTTTCGAGAAGGACTCCGGCATTGCTTGGAAAAGGCCAGTATGACAGATGGGGATTTGCTCTGGTAAGACTTCACCTTGCAACGAGCAGTGAGTACAAAAATTCATGGTATGAATATTCAGTTAACGATAGTGGCGAAATAGCATTTTTCCTAGGGGAACCTTTATCGATACTTCCCGAGAATGAATTTCTGGAATCAGGCACTTTAATAAAGCTTTACAATTATTATCTCCCAAGTCCTTCTCAAATAACTTTGGATTTATGGCGGGAATTGAACAGGGTTTTGCATTTTCCGGTTCTTCCCATCACGCTCCATGAAACAAGAAAATTCAAAGGCCACAGCCCTTCCAAGATTCTCGTGGGCAACAGGACAAGGATCATGAAGAATGATAGCCAGAGTATCGAAGACAATTGTCCGCCGATCATCCCGATAATCGCAGAACTCGGGAAATTCGGGAAAAGGATTATTGAAGTGACTGTCTTCAAGGAAGGTACGGTTAAAGATGAATTTGCTTCTTCTGGTGAAGCGCTCTTTTTTACTATAAACGGACAGACGCACGCTACAATAGGCCGTTCTTTTCTAAGAACAAAGGCAAATCTCCATTATCTATCTGATTATATGCTGGTTCATATCGACTGCACCGATGTCGATACGAATATCAGGGAAAAGATATTCATGCCGTCAAGAGACCGTATGCGGGATACGGAAATGTCCAAGGAGATTGAATTGATATTGGCAGAGGAACTCAGCAGACACGAGGGACTTAAACAGCTGAATCAATACCGGCGGGAACATCAGATTGCTAAGAATCCGAAGGATGCGAAGTTTCTGGAAGGTGTCGTCTCCAAGTTAATAAAAAAGAACAAGACAATTCTGCATTACCTTGGGGTTGGAGGCAACATTCAAGACCTGAAAGAAGCAGGCATAACCGACAGAAAGGAATTTGAAGGCAATGCAATTCCCACGTATTTCAAGATAATCGGTCATGAAAGGAAACAAATGCCTATTAATGCATATTCGAGGGTGTTGTTCGAGACCGATGCAGCAAACGACTATTTCAGCAGGGAGGCCGAACGGGGATCTTTTATCATCTATCCCGATGTAATGAAATCCTGTCATTTATGGAATGGGAGAATAACCGCAAAAATTATACCGTCAAAAACTGCCCGGGTGGGCGCCATAAGGAAACTAATCGCGCTGCTGACAAGGCCCTATGATGATCCCCTTTTGATTGAATTTGAAGTCGAATACATGCCCGAGGTCGAGCCGGAAAAAACCTGGCCACCTGTGAAGAAAACACCAAAAAGAAAAGATTATAAATTGCCAGAACCAATTCTGGTATACAGGAATAAGCGGGCAGGCTATAGGTCATGGGACGATATAAGAAAAGAGGACGGGACATGCTGGAACGGAGAAGATATTGCCAGGGTCGTACCGAGTGGGAATGCCGGAGGAGTTGACATTTACATCAATATGGATGCCGATGTGTTGCGTAATTTTCTCAGGCAACAAAAAGTTACCGACCAACGACGGGACTTTATCAAGCGTTCCTGGGAGACCGGTATTTTTCTGCATTCTATGGTTATTTTCAATGATCTGAAAAAAACTGATCGGGGGGATCTGGTTTCAGATATCATGAAGAGTGTTTCAAAAATAATTCTCGATCTTATGTGCAATGACACCTTTCTGAAGGAACTCGAGAAAGGCGATTGAAAAAATGTGCCGGGAGAGGCATGTCATCCGTCAGATTCTGAAGAATTCCCGGCGCACCCTGCCTGCAGGAATGACATAAAACATTTATCTGCCGGAGAAAAAATGAAAAGGATGAATATTCTTCGATTTTAAGGGTACAATAATCCATGCGTCTCATACTCTTCGACATAGACAGCACACTGATTGATTCAGGAGGGGCGGGAGTGCGTGCCCTCGATCTTGCGCTCAGGGAATTGTTCTCAATAGAGAACGGATTTTACGGCATCAGCATGGCCGGAAAAACCGACCCTTCCATCATGCGTGAAGGGCTGATAAAGCACGGGCTGTCTGCGGACGGCAATCTGGATCTGGTCACAGAAAGCTATCTCAGACATCTCGAGTCGGAGATACAGAATAACCGGAAGACGATCAAACCGGGTATCTGCGAGACGCTTGAAAAGCTGCGCACGGTGCACGGTATTGCCCTCGGCCTTCTTACCGGCAACATCGAAAGGGGTGCAAGAATAAAACTTGAGCCATTTGGCCTGAACAGATATTTTCCCTCGGGTGCGTTCGGGAGCGATGATGAGGACAGGAATATGCTCCTGCCCGTTGCAGTCAGCCGCTATCAGGAGTTGACCTCTCACACAATTCAGATTGAAGAATGCCTTGTGGTGGGAGATACCCCCCGTGATGTGGAATGTGCGAAGATTCATGGTGCTGCCTGTTTTGCGGTAGCGACTGGCCCGTATTCTGCTGAAGCGCTGAGGGATGCCGGTGCAGACTATGTTGTGGAGGACCTGTCGGACCAGAATTCACTACTTCAGATCCTGTAACTCTTCGACTCTTTTTCTTGCCTCATTGACAAAGAATTGATATGCATCCAGTTGTTCGGGCTTCTTCGTCATATCTAAACTTGAAGCATGAAAAGGCCTCCCGAACATGACCTCGATTTTTGTAAACCGTGGCCATACTGCGTTGCGTGGCAAAGCCTCAAACGAACCTTTGATATATGCCGGCACAACAGGGACATTCAATTCGATAGCAAGTATGCCGACCCCCTTCTTGAACTCCAGCAGTCCCCCGTCGAAGGACCGGCCTCCTTCAGGGAATATCAGGAGCGATTTCCCTTTCCCCAGCACATACGACGACATCTGCAGGGCCTTATTGAGGTATAATTCCTGATCAACGGGAATGACATGGGCAAGTCTTGCAAACACCCCTCCTGTTTTGCCGGTGAAGTATTTCTGAATACCAAGGGAATAGAGGTCCCGGAATGCCCTGGCAGGGAGCACGGAACCGATGCAGAATGCATCGAGGAAGCTTGCATGATTCGGGGCAATGATATACGGTCCCTTTTCAGGCACATTCTCAAGACCCCTGCCTGTCAGCCTGAAACCTGCCTTGGCAAGGAACCGGATAAGCGCAAGTCCGGCTCGTGTAATCATCCAGTCCGGGAAGGAATGCTCAAGGCCTGCCTTTTTCTGTTCTTCAATGTCCGGTTCTGTCCGCAGGATATCTCTCCACAGGGGCTTCTCCCGAATGTCTCGGAGACCTCCTGTCCCGAATTCCTTTATCTTCCTCACAAGCTCTTCGACCGTCTGCACCTCTGCGATCAGGGTTTCAGGGAGTTTCAGGGAAAAAGCCTTTTCAAGGGTCACTATCAGCTCAATTCTTGCTAAGGAATCAAGCCCGAGATCGAGTTCAAGGTTGTCCGACGACTGAATCCGGACCTTTTCTTTCAGCAGCGGTGTCAGACATTCGACAACCTTGCTGCCCACGGCATCCTGCATAAGCGTTTTGTCTTCTTCCTTCACTTTCGTTTCTTTTCCCCGCGCCGAAGTCATATCTTTAACCATAAACCTCCTGAGCTTTCCCAGAGGGGTCCTTGGCAGAGGGTCAGTCTGGACGGTGTATCCCCTTATCCTCATGTACTGGGGGAGGCGGAGTGAGATATTGTGAATCTCCCATTTGAGTGTCTCCTGGAGATTCCCGATCTGCGCCTTCTTCGCATATTCAAAGTCCGGGACAATCGCGGCGTGGAGCGACTCAACGAGCCCTTTCTCCCCAATCCCCATCACACATATCTCTTTTATGAGTGGAACTTTCAGGTACTGTTTTTCAACTTCTTCCGGATAAATGTTCTTCCCTGAACTCAGGACAATCACTTCTTTCAGTCTTCCGGTGACGAAAATATATCCTTCCTCATCTTTGTATCCGAGGTCGCCGCTTGCAAACCAGCCTTCTCTGAGCACCTGCGCGGTTGCCTCCGGGTTCTTGTAGTAGCCCTTCATGACCATAGGGCCCTTTATTACTATCTCTCCCTCCTCATGTACCCCCGCCTCTTCGCCGGTTTCGGGACTGATGATCTTTATTTCGACCGAAGGGAGCTGTTTGCCGATAGACCCGGGTTTTCTCCTGAGGCGGGGACTGTTAAAGGTAACCACCGGCGCAGTTTCTGTAAGGCCATAGCCTTCGAGAACGGTGAATCCGAGCGCCTCGAGATCCTGCATCACCTCAGGGTTCAGTTTTGCGCCGCCGGACGCAAAGAACCTGAACTGGCTGCCGAGCGCCCTGTGCGCGGATTTGAATATCACCTTGCCGGCATTCATTCCCGCTGCTTTTCTGATTCCTCCGCAGAGTTTCAGCACACGGAGCATTATCCCCGGCAGGGGGCCGGGAAGCTGCCTGATCCTGTTGAGAATGCCATTCCGTATCAGTTCGAGCAACTGGGGTACGCCGACGAGGATGGTCACCCCCTTTTCCCGAATCGTAGCCAGAAGTTCCGGTCCCTTCAGGCTTGGCGGGAAAGTGACGGTGAGACCCAGAGAAAGAGGCAGGATGAAGTTCCCCATGAAAGGGTATGTATGGTGGTACGGGAGAATCGCAATGAAGTTGTCGCCGGGCTCGATAATCCCGATCTGACCTATGGCATCTGCATCAGCAATAAAGTTCTCATGCGTGAGAAGAACTCCTTTTGGTTTGCCGGTCGTGCCGGAAGTATAAATGAGAGAGGCGACATCTTCCCCTGCGATCCCGGGATATCCTTCCAGAGGAGAAGTTTTGCATATGTCAATGAAGCGGGCATCATCAAAATTTATCGTGACAGGAGAAAACGGAGCAGGGAGGATATTCAGTGCCCCGAACAGGGTATCCTTGGTTTTTGCGCTGTGAAAAACCGCCTTCGATTCTGAATCGGCAAGGAGGGTATGTATCTCCTCAGGGCCGAGCTGGGCATCAATCGGTACTGCCACGGCGCCTGCAAGGGATGCGGAAAGGTATCCTGTACACCATTCGTGCCTGTTTTCGGAAAGGATCGCAACCCGGTCACCCTTCACGATGCCACTCTGCATAAGATGCGATGCGATGCGTTTGGTGTTCTGCATGAGTTCGCCGTAGGTGATTGTCACCCAGCCTTCTTGAAAATAATTGACCGCAGGGGTATCCTTTGATTTTTCCGCTGCTTCGCCCAGTAGTTCAGGAATGACTTTCCTCATCTGTATTCATTATCCGAAAACCTGTCCGAAATAGCAATGCGGCTTTTGCGTGCCTGTCAGACTGCCAGAAGCCCGGCAATTTCAATCTGTTGCCGTAACCCCGGCGATCTTCTGTGAGAAATGGGATGATTGCTGCGGCTCACTGCGTATGTCACCTACTACAGTTGCTTTTCGGGTATCAGCTTCAAAGGCAAAATTTCGAATAACGTGTGAAGCCGCTGCGCCAGATATGAAGATTAGATTAATTCTCTCGGAGCTTTTCTTATCGAAGTGGATAAGGTGAACGGTGCATCTGCCTTCTTTTAATATATCTGAGGAATGGAAATTTATAGCAAAGCTTAAACAGAAACTACATATCCTATTTTAGGTTGAACGCATATCCCAACTGTACAGAAACAAGGCCCGTTGTATTTAAATATGATTTTTGATACTCTCTAAGCTAAAGGGTACAGCAATGGGCAAGAAAAAAGCTGCTTCGGTCAGACAGAGAGTTTCTGTCTCGAAAGGAACTCAGCCTAAGAAGAAATCTGCAAAAGTCAGTCCTTTGAAACACAGGGAACTGAATGATCGATCAAAATCACAACCCCCTGCATCAAAAGAAACAAAACCAATTTCGGAATTTCCTGTTGTCGGCATAGGCGCCTCAGCAGGCGGGTTGGAGGCACTGGGAGCTTTTTTTACCCATATGCCGCCGAATGCAGGCATTGCCTTTGTCATTATCCAGCATTTGGATCCGAAGCACAAAAGTCTCATGGATGAACTTCTGAAAAGGCATACTCCAATGAGGATCCTGCAAGCAGAGGACGGGTTAACACTTGAGCCCAACTCCGTGTATCTGAATCAACCGGATAAGGATATCGGAATCTTCAACGGCAAGTTCCATTTAACAGACCCTGTAGAGACTCAGCGGGTCAGGCTGCCGATTAACCACTTTTTCCGCTCTCTGGCTGAAGATCAGGGCAACAAAGCTATCTGCGTCATCCTTTCCGGGAGCGGATCAGACGGAACCCTGGGGCTCAAGGAGATCAAAGGCACAGGCGGCATGGTTATGGTTCAGAGTCCTGAACAGGCACAATATGAAAGTATGCCAAGGAGTGCCATAGAAACCGGCCTTGTGGACTCTGTTCTGCCGGTAGAACAAATGCCGAAGGAACTGCTCAAATATATAAAACAGCCCTATGTAAGCGGATATAAGATTGGTATCAGCACTGAACACCTGGCTGCTCTTGAGAAAGTACTAATGCTTGTAAGATCCAGAACCAGCTATGATTTCAGGCATTACAAACAAAGTACCACGCACCGCAGAATAGAACGTCGCATGGCACTTCACAATATCGCCGATATGCGGAATTATGTCCGGTATCTTCAGGAGACACCTGCCGAAATTGATGCCCTGTTCAAAGACCTGATTATCGAAGTGACCAGTTTTTTCAGGGATCCTGAAGCATTTGAAGTCCTTGGGAAAAAGATTATCCCGGCTATTGTAAAAGACAAGAAGCCCGATTCTTCAGTACGGATCTGGGTTCCGGGCTGTGCCACCGGTGAAGAAGCCTTCTCGCTGGCCATGCTTTTTCAGGAGGCCATGGACAGGCTGAAAAAGCATCTGAATGTCCAGATATTTGCCACAGATATAAACAAAGATACTATCGAACAAGCCCGTACTGCCCGATTCCCCGAGGGCATCGCAATGGATATGCCCAAAAAGTGGCTGGAACGATACTTTATAAAAGAAGACAAAGCATACAGGGTCAAGAAAACGATACGCGACATGGTAGTCTTTGCGGTCCAGAACCTCATCTCAGACCCTCCCTTTTCAAAACTTGACCTGGTCAGTTGCAGGAATGTACTGATCTACATGGATGCAGTGCTCCAGAAAAAGATAATCCCCTTATTCCACTACACCTTAACCCAAAGGGGATATCTTTTCCTGGGTTCTTCAGAAAGCATAGGGGGATTCAGCGGTTTATTTACATCGGTTGATGTAAAGTGGAAGATATTCCAGCGCAAAGGAATTGCTGCCGGGAAAGTACAGGATTATCTCCATGCGCTGCCTGAGGAGGCTCATCCGGCATACCTAAAAACGCCGGAAGAGCCTGTGCTCAAAGAGATGAATGTACGGGAGATTGCAGAAAGGCTTGTCCTTGACGAGTATGCCCCTCCCAGCGTTTTCATCGATGAGAAAAATACTGTCCTCTATTTTCAGGGTGCAACCGATCGTTATCTGACGCCGCCATCCGGTGAGCCAAGCTTTAACCTTATCGCAATGGCGCGCGAAGGCCTTCGGTACCAGCTCAGTGCAGTGCTCCAGAAAGCCGCCAAGCAAAAAAAGGCAGTCGTCCGCGAAACGCTCCAGATAAAACAGAAAGAAGGATATCAGACCGTTGAGGTGGTAGTACGTGCAATTCCTCAGTCGACCCTGAAGCAGACAATAAGGATGGTCATATTTGAAGAAAAAGCGCCTCCTCCAGAAAAGGGTTTAAAGAAGAGAAAGACTGCCGGGGCTTCAAGAATTGACCTGAGGGTGGCAAGCCTCGAAAAAGAGCTTCAGTCAACAAAAGAGTATCTTCAGGCGACCATTGAGCAGGTGCAGACAACCAACGAAGAACTGAGGTCGGCAAATGAGGAACTGCAGTCTACCAATGAGGAATTACAGAGTACCAATGAAGAACTGGCAACCTCCAAGGAGGAGCTGCAATCGACAAACGAGGAACTGGTTACGGTAAACTCAGAACTTCAGGACAAGATAGAAGCTTTGCTGCAGGCCAACAGCGATATCGACAACCTTCTGGCCAGCACAGACATAGGGACCATCTTCCTGAACAGCGATCTCAGGATAAAGCGGTTCACCCCTGCTATTACGCAATTCTTTAACCTTGTCCAGACAGATATAGGCCGTCCTATCAGCGATATCACTTCAAAAATCCCTTTGGTCAATATTTCCCAGGACGTCCGGACAGTGCTGAAGGATTTGCAAAAAAGAGAGTCCGTGCTGCAGACCGAAAACGGCAACTGGTATTCGATGCACATACTACCCTACCGAACGACTGAGAAAATCATTGACGGAGTTGTGATCACGTTCATGGATATTACAAGGCTCAGGAAGGCAGAGCAGATGAGAGAATCTGCACTGAAGTATACGGAGAGCATCGTGGATACCGTGCGTGATCCCCTTGTGGTCCTTGATGAAAGGCTGAAAGTAGTATCAGCCAACAAATCCTTCTATAAGAAATTCAGGACCACTCCGGAAGAGACAGAAAATATCCTTGTCTACAATCTCGGAAACGGCCAATGGAATATGCCAAAGCTTCGCGAACTCCTGGAGGAGGTTGTTCCGAGGGAGAATACATTCAGTGACTTCAAAGTCGATTACCATTTCCCGGTCATTGGACAGAAGACCATGCTTCTCAATGCACGTATGATCGATCAGGCAGACCAGAGAAAACTTATCCTCCTTGCTATTGAGGATATTACAGGAAAAGAACAGACAGAAGTATCGGGATAAGAGAGAGAGAAAGAGAACAGGGGATGAAACCAAGAAAATCAGCACAAAAAGCGGCTGATAACCTTCGCAACCGTGCAGAGAAGAGATTAAAGTCCCAAACAGCCTCCCCCAAGATAATCTCTGAAAAAGGAACCCAAAAGTTAATCTATGAGCTCCAGGTGCATCAGATTGAACTGGAAATGCAGAACGAAGAGCTTCGCAAGGCACAGGCAGAGCTTGAAGAATCCCGTGCCCGGTATTCTGACCTCTATGACTTTGCTCCTGTCGGCTACCTTACCTTTGACAGGAACGGGCTGATACTGGAAGCAAACCTTACCGCTGCAAAGGAGTTGGTGAGAGAAAGAATCTTGCTAATTAACAAACCATTTCGAACCCATATTGCTCCCGAAGACAGGAATATATTTGATCAACACCTTCGGCAGGTTCTTGCAAGCGAAAACCGGCAGACCTGTGAGATAAGGCTCAAGAGAAGAGACGGCACTATGTTTTATGCACAATTGGAAAGTATATCTGCCAATGACTTGAAGGGCAATACTCTCTGCAGGGCTTCAGTCATCGAAATTAGCGAACGAAAAAAAGCAGAGGAGAAAATCAGGAAATTCAACGAAGAGCTGGAGCAAAAGGTGAGAGATCGCACTGCAGCACTTGAAGCCTCGGTCAAGGAGCAGCAGGATTTTAGCTATTCTATATCCCATGACCTGCGTGCGCCGCTCCGGCATATCAACAGCTATGCAGAATTACTGAACGAAAGCCTTTCCGGTTCTCTTGATGAGAACAGTCAGCGTTACCTCCGGGTAATCTCTGATTCTGCAAAACAGATAGGCGTATTAATGGATGCGCTGCTGGAATTTGTGCGGATTGGCCGTTCTGAAATGAGAATAACGACAGTCAATCTTGATCAACTTGTAGAAGAAGCCAAAAACTCGCAGGAAGCGGAAATAAAAGCACGGGACATTCTCTGGAAGATTGATCAGTTGCCCGAAGTCTACGGCGATCCTGCTATGCTGCGGATTGTCGTTACAACCCTCATCTCCAATTCCCTGAAATTTACCCGCAACCGACTACGGGCAAAGATTGAAATTAGATGCATCACTAAGAAAGATGAGCTCATATTCTCCGTAAAGGACAATGGAGTCGGCTTTGACGTGCAGTATGCGGACAAACTGTTCCGGGTATTTCAGCGCCTCCATCCTGCCAGTGAGTTTGAAGGTATCGGTGTCGGTCTGGCGAACGTCCAGCGCATTATCCAGAGGCACAACGGCAGAACCTGGGCAGAGGGAAAAATAGAGAAAGGAGCGACGTTTTACTTTTCGCTGCCGAATATAAAACCGGGAAACAAGGATACCAGGAGAGAAAATAGTCCTGGCTGAAGGCAGAGAGGGGATAGAGAAAAGGTTGTATATATGACGGAACTGAAACGAATCTTGCTGGTAGAGGATAACCCCAATGATGCGGAACTGACATTGATGGGATTGGTTAGACTTAATCTTGCCAACGAGGTAGTGGTAGCCTATGACGGTGTTGAGGCGATTGATTATCTTTATCGACAAGGAAAATTCGCTGGCCGACCAGAGGGCAATCCCGCAATTATCCTCCTCGATCTCAAGCTTCCCAAAGTAGATGGTCTTGAGGTGCTGCGGAAAATCAGAGCAGACGAACAACTGAACCTGGTTCCTGTGGTAGTGCTCACCTCTTCTCGTGAAGAACATGACATTATAGAATGTTACAAGCTTAGAGCGAACGCATATGTTGTGAAGCCAGTCAATTATGACAAATTCATGGATGCAGTAAAGAGTGTGGGATCATTTTGGGCGATTGTGAACGAACCTCCACCGGGGAGTGCAAAAAAATAGGACTGACATGAACCGTTTTTTTATCTTCTGTTTCTGTAACTTGTTCTTATCCTTCTTCCCGCCTTTGTCTCCCATTGTATGTATCCTTTCTTATTGTCAGTCAACTTCTCGCCGTGAGGCGTGCTCTTGTGTCGCCAGTTCTGGTTGTGCATATCTTGTTTTCACTTAAGAACAATCAGTGATTACATAGTTCCCGCATATCTCCAAAAATCTTATCATACTTGATTGTTTTTAAAAGTTTTTTTTGCACGCCTGAGATAAGGAACGCAAAGGAACGTGGAATTTTATGCTTAGAGAAAATATGACATGAAATGATAATTGTCCTAACGACCAGTTTATGATACCAAGGAATTAGGGAAATAGGGTGACACTCCAAATTGGGTTAGACGAAAGGAGTGTCATCGATGGAAGCAGTAGAGAGCATACAGAAGAGTACTCCGAAAAGGAAGTTTCCGGCGCGAAGCAATCGTTACGGAGCAGATTTCAAACTTCAGACAGTAAAGAAGTACCTTGAGGAGAGCGTTCCTGTTTCGATAATCCGACAGGAATGCGGTGTAGCCAGTAATACGGTAAGGCGCTGGGTAAGTGCCTATCGTCGCGTAGGAGAAGCCGGCGAATCTTTTCTGGTTGGGGTAGGCAATTCCTTTTGGTCTTTTCAGGCAGAACGTCTTGAAGAGTGGCTGATACCCGGCATTCTCTCGATAGCAATCCGTGCCATGATGAAAGAAGCTGTCATCTTATCTCCGACATCGGAAAGTCTCTCAGTAATCTATCCCCTTCTGGGGCTCAATGCCCTGTTTGTAGGCATGCTTCAGCTCTTGCATTTCCGTCACCGTATGCGCCCTCGCGATCACTTCAGGGTGGGCATCTCTGCCGGTCAGGATCAGATGAGCCAGAGGAGGTTTGCTGTCGATCAGATCCAGCACCTGCGGCAGGTCTACAAGGTTCAGGCTCAGGGCATTACTGATTTCATCGAGGATAACAATATCAAAGCTCCCTGAAAGCATCTTCTCCCTTGCGAGTGCAAGGGCTTCCTGCGCATGGACCCTGTGCACTTCCAAAGGGCGACAATCTCCCCTGATACGGCAGAATCCCTTTCCTGTGAGATGAAGTTCCACGTCCGGTGCGAGTCTGGTAATCCCGTCGATCTCCCCTGTGTGCATATCCCCTTTCAGGAATGCGATGAAGCATACCTTCATGCGGTATCCGGCGGCCCTCAATGCGATTCCCAGAGCGGCTGTGGTCTTGCCCTTGCCGTTTCCTGTCATGACAAGCACCAATCCGGTCTTCTTTCTTGGTTCCAGTATTTTCATCATTTAGTACCCATCGATAGTATTGTCATATGTTGTTCCTGCAGAAAAAAAGAGAATATTTCCTGTGAACAGTCAAAGACTGCAACTCTTAACGCATTATATCAGTTTTCTCTTTTTCTGTATCTCCGGTTGACACTCCTGGAACTGCTGGTTTTTCAGGAGAGCGTTTTTAGGGATTTTTTTAGGTCTTGCCGGGAGATTTTTCCCGCTTATTGGGGTATCCGGATTGTGACGGTTCACTACATTATCGCATGCTACCCGTGCTGCCGGATTCATGCAAACGGAAAAACCGCATGCAGCAAAATTGGCAAAATCGGCCTCTTCTTCATCTTGACAAATGCACCTTCGTGTGGTACCTGTTTTAGTAGGGAGAGTAATTCTGAAGACAAGGGAGGGATTGCAATGAAAAACTGGCAGAAGGCAGGATGTTTATTTATCACTCTATGCATTATTTTCGTGTGTCTCGGCTCTTCAGCTCAGGGAGAAGAGCAGGCGCTGAAGCAAGCCGGGTTATTTGCTGTTTCGCGCATCGCAATAGCAGAGGGCATTGACAACAGGGAGCCTGTCGGGACCGGAGAGGCGTTTCCTGCGTCAGCCGAGAAAGTCTACTGTTTTATTGAAGCAATAGATATTAAGGCAGATACAACTGCCACTTTTGTGTGGTCTTACGGAGGAAAAGAGGTGCATTCATTGGAGTTGCCGCTACAGGAAGGGTCACGCTGGAGGACGTTTTCCTACAAGAATTTGAGAGGACAGGCCGGAGAATGGAAAGTCGAAATACGGGATGCCGAAGGGACAACCGTAAAATCGGTTTCATTTAAAGTGGAATAATCCGCAGGCCCTTTCGCATCACAGTGGAGTTCCCTGCACGCGTGCGAAGGTAATGTCTCTGAGAGAAAAAAACGTATTCCGGATAATGTGGTAACCGGGAGGAGGTGAAAAATCCCATGAAACCCTTAACGTGGTGTAGCTGCATATTATTATCGTTAAGCATATTGTCTTTTTTGGGGTGTGCATCCAAAGGCGTGGCACATGTGGAAAGCATAGCGGGAGCAGGGCTTGCGATTCGGGAAGCAAAGGACAACAATGCGACGACATATGCGCCGCTTGCACTCAGGATAGCCGAGGATAAGCTAATTGCTGCGAAGGCAGCGGCAGAAAAGGAAGAATTTCTGAAAGCAAAACGTCTTGCGGACGAAGCCATGATGGATGCAAAGCTCGCAGGGGCGCAATCACTTTCTGAAAAAGCCAAGAAACAGGCTCAGGAAATGCGTGACAGTATCGACACGCTCCGCCGGGAGATAGAACGGACACAAATGCAATAACAATGAAAAGGCATGGAGAAAGAGCTATGAAAAGCATTTGCAATATGTTATCTACAGCGAAAACAGGCCTTCTCTTGATATCTGCCGTAATAGTGATGATCGCAGGATGTGCGTCGGTTCCGGAAAAAAATGCGGCGCTTGAAAATGCCCGTGCGGCATATGAAAAGGCCCAGGGCAACCCTGAAATCACAAAGAATGCTCCTGTCGCAATGCATGAAGCTTCCCAGGCACTGAAAAAAGCGGAAAAGGCGGAGGCTGTTGACGAAATAGAACATCTTGCCTATATCGCAGAGAAAAAGACCAGTATTGCGGTTGCGCAGGCGGAGCAGAAGGTTGCCGAAAAAGAAAGAGAGGAACTGGGCAGAGAGAAAGATAAAATTGTGCTCCAGGCCCGTGAACTTGAAACCAAGCGGGCGGTAGGTCTTGCTGAAACCAGAGCGGTTGAAGCGGAGAAAGCCCGGAAGGAAGCCGAGGCACGGGCGCTCGAAATTGAACGGGCAAAGGGTGAAGCCGAAGCAATGGCAATGCAGGCTGAAAAGGCCCGGAGGGAAGCTGAGACGCGGGCAGTAGAGATTGAACGTACAAGAAGAGAGGCTGAATCTTTGGCACAGCAGGCTGAAAAGGCACGGAAGGAAGCCGAGGCACGGGCGATTGAGATCAGGCAGGCAAAGGGAGAGGCTGAGGCACAGGCACTTGAGGCGGAAAAGGCAAGAAAAGAGGCAGAAGTAAAGGCACTTGAGGCGGAAAAGGCAAGAAAAGAGACAGAAGCCAAAAAGCTTGAGGCAGAGATGTCGCGCATGAAGGCGGAGGAGGCTGTTGCACAGAGGAAGAAACTGGAAGCAGAACTTTCCGAACTGAAGGCAATGCAGACTGACAGGGGGGTGATTCTTACCCTTGGTGATATTTTGTTCGAAACCGCAAGAGCCACCCTGATGTCCGGCGCAATGCGTTCCCTTGACACGCTTGCGGAGTTTCTCAGGAAGTATCCCACGCGGAACGTCCTTATCGAGGGGTTTACCGACAGCACCGGCAGTGAAACCTTTAACCTCGGACTTTCCCAGCAGCGCGCAAATGCGGTACGGGATTCCCTGGTAGGTAAAGGGATCGCACCTGGAAGAATTCTTACCAAGGGGTATGGCGAACAGTTTCCGCTGGCAAGCAACGAAACCCAGGCCGGGAGACAGCAGAACCGGCGAGTGGAAATCATTATCCTGGATGAGGGGGTCAACGCCGAAAAAATGCTTCGTTGAGATTTACTATTGCGGTGATTACGAGATGGTGGATATATCGTATCAGGCAGGGTTGTGTATGACTCTGCCTTTTCTTTCCTGTACAACTCTCAGCAGCGCAGTCTTGTCATCACAACTGATGCATTGTACGCTTTTTTCTGGTACCGCACCTTCTCTAGCAAGGAGAATGTATGGTTTTTGTGGAACATAAAGATAGTATTTGCTATAATTATTATGTTTAATCACTGTGCAGAAACAGATAACTGTTCCCATGGATGTAAAGAAGATTCGGGATATTGCACATAAATATACCCCTGAACAGATAGAAGGGTGTATTACCCAGCAGATAGAATCAGGGAGCAATATCTGTCTGACGGATGGGAGCAGTGAAAAAATAATAAACGAACTTTCAAAGGCCGAAGTCGTCAGCGAGCTGATCGATGAGGGAATGAGTCTTGCCGATGCCCTGCGGGAACTTGCGCGGAGAATGAGGCGTGTAGAGGCGGGGTTCACAGAGCTTTAATGAACACGGGAGAATATGATGAGCTGTTTAGGTCATCGCCCAGCGGATCAATGGCCTCAGGATTCGCAGTCAGCTGAAACAGGTACCGGGCGACAGGGCAGATTTATTGAATACTCCGACGAAGAAGCTTGCATATCCGTTCCTGAGCGAATTTGCCTCACGGATAGAGAATTTCCAGGATGCACGTGCTGCTGATGACTGGGCTTTTCAGGAGATGGAGCGGCTGGGGTTTTTCAGGGAATAAAAGCGTTTCGAGGAAATGCGCAGAAAGTATTCACCATCAATCAAACAGGAGGGAATCATGGGCTACACAGCAAAGGATTATGCGAAACTCATCGGGATGCAGGGTTTCAGTGAGACACTGTTAAAGAACCATTTCACACTCTACCAGGGATATGTTACCAATACCAATAAGGTGGTCGATATCCTCGGACAGTTACTCAGGGATGACAAGGCAGGAACGCCCGAGTTTGCAGAACTGAAAAGGCGGCTTGGCTGGGAGTTCAACGGGATGAGGCTTCATGAATACTATTTTGAGAATCTCGGGGGTAAGAAGGATTTTGAGAAAAACGGAAAGCTCGCAAAAAAACTCGCTGAGGATTTCGGCAGCTATGAGGCATGGGAGAAAGAATTCAGGGCAACCGGGGCAATGAGGGGCATCGGGTGGGTAATCCTCTATCAGGATGCTACGAACGGAAAACTGCTGAACTTCTGGATCAACGAGCATGATGCGGGGCATCCTGCGGGATGCAGTCCTGTTTTGGTCATGGATGTGTTTGAACATGCATTCATGCTTGATTACGGACTCAAGAAGGCGGATTATATCAGTGCGTTCTTCCAGAACGTCGACTGGGCAGCGGTTGATGCAAGACTGCAATAATGAAGGAGGCGATACCAAATGAGAGCCCTTATCATCAGTGCGGACAATTTTGAGGATACGGAACTCCTTGTCCCTCTGTACAGGTTGCAGGAGGAAGGTGTCCAGGTGGATATCGCGTCGTTAAAAAAAGGACCGATAAAAGGCAAACGCGGGTATGTGGTCGAAGCGAATAAAACACTGAAGGAGATCACGCCCGGGGATTACCGCGTCCTCATCCTCCCTGGCGGGAAGGCGCCCGGGGTGATAAGAAAGGACAAAGATGCCATTGAGATCGCGAGGCATTTTTTCCGGGTGAACAAGCCGGTGTCTGCCATATGCCATGGTCCGCAGATTCTCATCACCGCAGGGCTTATAAAAGGGAGACATGCGACGTGTTACAGGTCTGTAGCCAGGGAAATTCAGGATGCAGGCGCGGTGTACGAAGACAACGAAGTAGTGGTTGACGGAAATCTCGTTACCTCGAGACAGCCTTCGGACCTTCCTGCGTTTATGAAAGAAACCATGAAATTGCTGAAAAAAAAGTAAAAACCGCACACAGGATTTTCACGGGGGAATCTAAGAGGATGTTTTCATCATGAACAGACTGTCAGCGGAAAAATCACCTTATCTCAGACACGCTGCACAGCAGAAGATCGACTGGTATCCATGGTCAGATGAGGCATTTGAGGCGGCCAGGAAACAGAACAAGCCGGTCTTTCTCAGTTCGGGTGCCATCTGGTGTCACTGGTGTCATGTGATGGCCAAGGAATGCTTCGAAAATGACGACATAGTACGGCTTCTGAATGAAAAATACATCTCGGTAAAGCTTGACAGGGATGAACGGCCTGATATCGACCGAAGGTATCAGGGTGCCGTGTCTGCAATGGGGTTCGGAGGCGGCTGGCCGCTGAGTGTGTTTCTCACCCCAGAAAGAACCCCTTTTTTTGGAGGCACCTATTTCCCTCCCGAGGACAGCCTGAACAGACCGGGGTTTATTAAGGTATTAACTGCGGTCGCAGATTTCTATGAAAGCAAAAAAGCGGAGGTATCTGAATACAGCCGGAAAGTACTGGATTCCCTGAAGCAGAGACCCCGGGCGGGGGGCGCAATCGGCATGTCTGTGGTCAGGGAGGCGGTAACCGATATCCTTTCCCGATTTGATACCCGCAATGGCGGGTTCGGGTCTTCTCCGAAATTTCCGGCTCCGGGTGCTGTCGAATTCCTGCTGAACAGGCATTATTTTCTTGAGCTCGAGTCTCTCGGATATGCGGCAAGAAAAACACTTGAATCAATGGCAAGGGGCGGATTTCATGACCAGCTTGGCGGCGGATTTCACAGGTATTCTGTAGATGCTGAGTGGATTGTCCCGCACTTTGAAAAAATGGCAGACGATAATGCGTGGCATTTGAGGAATTATCTTGATGGATATGCGGTTTTCAGGAACGTGTATTTCAGGGAAGTGGCGGAAGGAATAATAGGGTTCATCCGCAATGTTCTGTCAGACCCTGAGGGAGGATTCTATGCAAGCCAGGACGCCGATGTCACCCCCAATGACGAAGGAGGGTATTTTACCTGGACAGATGATGAATTCAGGCGCATCCTGAGCGATGAGGAATACCGAGTCCTGTCACTGCATCTTTTCGGTGAAAAAGGCGCCATGCATCATAATGCATCGAAAAAGGTGCTGTGTGTCTCGGCGGATGCGGAACGCATCGCCGGACAGCTTGATCTGGATGTGCGGCTGGTCGCCGAAATAATCATGAACGGCAAGAAAAAACTGCTGGAGGAGAGGAACAGACGGCAGGCGCCGATCGTTGATACTACTTTTTACACCTCTCTCAACGGTATGCTGATCACCTCTTATCTGAAAGCGTTCAGGATACTGCAGGACCCCTGGCTGAAGGAATTTGCCCTCAAAAGCCTGCACAGGGTAATGCATGAGAATATGGCAGACAATGAGCCGCTGCACACGCGCGGCATCAGGGCGGTTCTTGATGATTACATTCACCTGACAGATGCCCTGATCGCAGCATATGAAGTTGCGGGTGATGTCCGCTTTCTCAACATGGCGGATAACCTGATGGAGCTGTGCATCAGCAAGTTCTGGGATGAAGACGATGGAGGGTTTTTTGATACAGACAGCGAAGTGCTCGGAATACGGCTGAAGACGATCGAAGATATCCCGCATCCTTCTGCAAACGCCCTTGGCGTCCTGCTGTTAGTGAAACTCCATTCCATGACAGGAAAGAAGAAATATCATGCAAGCGCAGAAAGAACACTCAGTGCCTTTGCTGTACAAGCACAACATATGGGTGTCCATGCAGGATATTTTTTTGGTGCCATGGATGCATTTTTGCACGAACTCAGGCTCACGCTGCACACTGTCCCGGAGAGTACGCTGGCAAGGACAGCCCTTTCCGTATTCAGGCCTTATGTGAGCTTCAGTTATGCCGAGGATAAAGGCTGCGTGATTCCCTGTCAGGACACGATATGCTATGAACCCTTGCACAGTGCGGAAGCATTGCAGGAATTCCTGAGAGATCAGCGAGGGAGTAAGTTCAAAATATAGTTCAATAGACGGCTGAAAGCGGAAAACTAAAACACTCTGCAGGTGAAATCCCTGCAGAGTGTGCAGCTTTGCTAATATCTTCTTTCGTACTTGTCTCCTTCACACACTTCCCGGATCTGGTCTTTTACCAGTTTCCCTTCCTCCCAGACCCTCTCCTGCACCTTGTGGCATTTTGTTTGCGCATTGTAATCAACAGGATCAGCCCTGTAGACACCCCGTCCGTCTTCGGTTCTGTATTCAACAGGCCTGTTTGAAGCTGCAGCCTCCTGGGAGGCCCTCATGGAAATATCTGTGAGCGTTGCTCCTGCCACTCCGCCGATTGCTGCGCCGATGACCCCGCCCCGCCAGGGATTCTTGCGGTCGAGCAGTGCCCCTGCGATGCCGCCAAGAACACCACCTGCGCCTGCTCCCTGCGCATGATATTGGGTGCAGCCGAAAGATACACTGAGCAAGGATAAGACCAAAAACAGAGATATGATTTTCTTCATCGATCCTCCTGTGTTCGTTTTTATCGTGTCCCCACTAAGCGGGGAAAAACGCGCCTCTTAATTATTATACCGTACATTTTCCGGAAAATATCAACACAGAAAACCGTGCAACGGATGCGGCTGGATATATGATGAAATGTGTTAACATTATTCGTACCCGTGAATATCCCGTTCAAAAAAACAAAAAGAGGTATAACCTTCAGAGTAAAAGTGGAGCCAAGATCCTCGAAAAAGGGGATATCGGGGCTTCTCGGTGAAGCGGTCAAGATAAAAGTGCACTCCCCTCCTGTCGGGGGGGCTGCAAACGAGGAACTGAGAGATATCATTGCGGAAGAATTTGGTATCAGGAAGTCCGCAATACGGATCGTGAGCGGACGGTCATCAAAGGAAAAAACCGTCGAGATCGAGGGGATTGATACGATTCCTTGACTTGGGGAACACTTCATAGTAGTTTATTTGGAAAGGAGAATTTTACATGCTTGATCCGCGTTTCGTGAGAGAACACACCGATGTGGTGAAGCACGCGCTTGAAGACAGGCACTACAGTATTTCCCTCGATGACTTCTTGGCCTCTGAAGAACAGCGCAGGCTTTATCTCAGGGAGGCAGAAGAACTGAGAAACAGGAGGAACGTGGTTTCTGAAGAGGTGGGAAGACTGAAGAAACTGAAGCAGGATGCCTCTGCACTTATTGAGGAGATGAAAGGCGTTGCGGACAGAATCAGGGAACTGGATGACACGATCAGGACACTTGAAGATACTATCAATGAGTTTCTTCTTGTTGTGCCAAATATCCCCCTTGAATCTGTCCCACGCGGACGGGATGAGACAGAAAATGTGGAAATCCGCAGGTGGGGAGAGCCCGGCACGTTCGATTTTGAACCGCTGAACCACTGGGATATCGGTGAGATCCTCGGCATCATTGAATTTGAGCGTGCAGCGAAGATTGCGGGGGCACGGTTTTCCATGACCAGGGGCTACGGGGCAAAACTCGAACGGGCGCTGATGAATTTCATGCTCGACCTGAACACCTCAAAGGGATATCAGGAAGTGCTCCCGCCGATCCTGGTAAACAGAGACAGCATGAAGGGCACCGGACAACTGCCCAAATTCGAGATGGAACTGTTTAAAATCAGCGATCCGGAATTTTATCTCATTCCGACTGCGGAAGTGCCGGTAACGAATATCCATAAAAATGAAATCCTGAGCGAAAATAACCTTCCGATATATTATACGGCGTATACACCGTGCTTCAGGCGGGAAGCCGGCTCCTACGGAAAGGACGTACGGGGTCTTATCAGGCAGCATCAGTTCAATAAAGTCGAGCTTGTGAAATTTGTAAAGCCCGAAGATTCGTTCGATGAACTTGAATCTCTGACCGCTGATGCGGAAGATATCCTCAGGAGATTGGAACTCCCTTACCGGGTAGTTGCCCTCTGTACGGGCGACCTGGGATTTGCTGCCGCAAAAACCTATGACCTTGAAGTCTGGCTTCCGGGTCAGCAAAAGTATCGTGAGATCTCCTCCTGCTCAAATTTTACCGATTTTCAGGCAAGGAGAGCGAATATCCGGTTCAAGCGCGAAGGACAGAAGGGCACGGAATTCGTGCACACGCTGAACGGTTCGGGCCTGGCAATAGGAAGAACCCTTGTGGCAGTTCTTGAAAATTACCAGCAGAAGGACGGCAGTGTCGTAGTTCCCGAGGTATTGCGGCCTTATGTGGGTACGGAGATCATAAAGTAAGCGGCCTGGGATGACCATACGCGAGCAGACAGAGGGCATTGAAAAAAAAGTTCTTCATCCGAAGGCCTGCAAGAGTTCCGAAAGCAGGGGAAGGGCAACTCCAGAGAGGGAAGGTGAAATACGGACCTGCTTTCAGAGGGACCGTGACAGGATTATCCACTCGAAGGCATTCAGACGGCTGAAACACAAGACACAGGTATTCCTTGCACCCCGTGGAGACCATTACAGAACGCGCCTTACCCACGTGCTTGAGGTGTCACAAATCGCGCGAACGATCGCAAGGGCCCTGAGACTGAATGAGGATCTGACAGAGGCGATTGCGCTCGGTCATGACCTTGGCCATACCCCTTTCGGACATGCAGGCGAGGATATTCTGCGGGAGATACATCCCGGCGGATTCGATCACTTTCAGCAGAGCCTGCGTGTTGTCGATTTCCTCGAAAAAGGGGGCAAGGGATTAAACCTTACTTACGAAGTCCGAAATGGTATCGTAAAACACTCAAAGGGGAAGGGGCTCATCATACCCGAAGCAAAGGAGGACCGGGCAGAAACACTCGAGGGACAGGTTGTGAGGGTATCTGACCTCATCGCATATGTGAATCATGACCTTGACGATGCAATGAGAGCCGGTGTGATCCAGGCAGCAGATATTCCCGCCGGGATCCTCAGGGTACTCGGGGATTCTCATGCACAAAGGATAGATACCATGGTGAAAGACTTTGTGTATCAGTCACTCAAAACAGACATGGAAGAACTCTGCATGAGCGAAATAGTTATGTCCAGCGTCTATTCACTCCGGGATTTTCTTTTTTTGACAGTATATGAAAGCGACAAAATTATCAGGGAATTCAGAAAGGCAAAGAGAATCCTCCGTGATTTGTATACGTACTATCTGGAACATATGGATGAGGTCTTTATTGATATCCCGAAACAACAGGAGCCAGATACCGCCGGGATCGAAACATTCCGCCATCAGACAGTGTGTGATTTCATCGCAGGGATGACCGACAGATTCGCGCTTATGACCTACGAAAAACTTTTTTTGCCCCAGCAATGGGCGGTACTTTAGGCCCCTGTAAAATCCAGCATATGCTTTAATATTCAGATAGAAAATTGTTATTAAAAATATTTATTTAATCTATTGCTTATTAATATAATTTATAAAATATATTATAATATATGCCAGATATGATGTTCGGTGACAAACTCAGAAAGCTTATGAAAGCAAGAGGCATAAAAGCTATAACACTTGCTCAACGTATGGGAGTGAGTTGTGCGTATGTCAGTCAGCTGATTACGGGAATCCGGAGACCGGGACGCGAGACACTCTTGAAGCTTTCCAGGGCATTGGAAGTTCCGGTTGAATCATTGCTGCTGATAGATTCAGACTCATCCGAAAAGATCCTTCTCTCAAGAAAGATTCCTGTGCTGGATGAAACGAAAATGGAAGCCTGGGGGGACAGCATTGACCTTGATTATCCCTCTCTGGTTGCGAATACCTTTGAATATGCGACTACCGATGATCACAATGCGTTTTATATCACCCCCAAGGGACTTCTGACATGCTGCGGTCTTGAGGCATGCGACCTGATTCTGATCGAACCGAACAAGAAAGTCAGCAGCGGAGACACTGTTCTGGCCTGGTTGCCGGAAGGGTATTCCCTGAGGAAAATCATCATCAAAGACAACATGGTAATTCTGATGGACGAAAAGCAGGAGCCGATTATTTCATCGCAGGACGTATTAAGCGAAGGCTTGAAGTTCTTCAGAGTAAGCCAATGTATCAGAAAATTCTAACCTCTGTCCCGGCCCCACAAGTTTATTTATAGCTTAATAAGTATTTTAAATTAGCTCCAGCTCAATTTTTTCTTGCCCAATATATTTAGCATATGCTAATATCCAGTAAGGTCTGATAAGCTTAATACCGGACAATTGATTTGTGAGGAATACAGGTCTCCAAAACTCCCCCCTTTAATAGTGGCAGGAGTTCTCTTCTGCCACTAACTTTTTCTCATAAATGTCTGCCGGAGGTTTCCTGCACCTCTACTGCAAATATCCGTACCCTGATATAATACACATGTGAACATCAGTGAACGCAGACCGACAGCAGGATGAACCAGCATGCCGGCTAATCTCCCACCGGAATACTTTGAGGCTGAGAAGAGGTACAAGCAGGCCCAGACTCCCGGAGAAAAGAGTATTGCCCTTGAAGACCTTCTGTCAACAATACCGAAACACAAGGGAACAGACAAATTAAGGGCTGATCTGCGAAGAAGGCTCTCACAACTCAGAAAAGAAGCGGTGAGCAAGAAGAAAGGGGGAAGAGGGGATCTTTACACGGTACAGAAAGAAGGAGCATCCCAAATAGCCCTGGTGGGGTTCCCGAATTCCGGCAAGTCTTCCCTGCTTGCGTGCCTCACCAATGCCAATCCGGTCATTGCAGAATATCCCATATCAACGCTTGCTCCCTTACCGGGCATGATGCCGTTTGAAGATATCCAGTTCCAGTTTGTCGATCTTCCGCCGATAGGAAATGAAGCGACTGACGGGTGGGTGTCCGGAATCCTGCGCCACGCGGACGCACTTGTGTTTGTCGTGGATCTCGCCGAGGATCCTGATATCCAGGCAGAACTTCTGCTTGAACAGCTTGAGCGTTGGAATATCATGATTGCGTCTGGCCTCTTTTTTGACAATGAAAACAGGGAGCGAATCTCTGAACCCAGAACAGAGGGCAGGACCGCAGGCAGGATACTGAAAAAAACCCTCATTGTTGCAAATAAACAGGATCTTGCTGATGCGGCCAGCTTTGCTATGCTCCGGGAAAAATACGCGCAATTATACCGGTGCCTTCCGATATCTGCCCTGAAGAAAGAAAATCTGGAGGAACTGAAACGGGCGCTTTTCGAACTCTCAGGGATTATCAGGGTGTATTCTAAACCTCCCGGGAAAGAGCCTGACTTGTCGACGCCGTTTACCGTTCCCCGTGGTTCGACCGTAATTGATCTTGCAAGTTTCATCCATAAGGATTTTCTCTTCAATCTGAAGTTCGCAAGGGTGTGGGGGTCTGCGAAATTCGACGGTCAGAAGGTGGAGAAAAACTTTGTCCTGAAAGACCGGGATATTGTGGAATTCAATGTCTGAGCGGATTGGTTCCGCATATTACCGAAAATCGTCAGTCTTTTTCTGCGACCTTTCCGATACTGACTATTTTGTCGTCGCCTTCCACGTCCATCAGCTTCACTCCCTGAGTGTTTCTGCCGTGAAGAGAGATATTGCCCGCTAAGGTTCTGATCAATTTCCCGGAACTGGTAATAATTACGACCTCGTCTTCATCGCTCACCTGCATGAGGCCGACGGCTTTCCCGCCCTTGTTTGTAATCTTGATCGAGATTACCCCTTTGCCGCCGCGTTTCTGTACAGGATAGTCCTCAGTTTTTGTCCGCTTGCCCTGGCCTTTTTCCGTGACCGTGAGAATTGCCTTTCGTTCCTCGGCAACTTCTGCCGATACGACCCTGTCTCCCTTCATGAGCTTAATTCCGCGCACCCCTTTTGCCGTTCGTCCCATGTCACGCACATCCTCTTCGTTGAACCTGATCGAAAGGCCGTTCATGGTGCCGATAATCAGGTCGCTTTTCCCGTCAGTTTTCCTGACGGCGATAAGTTCGTCTCCCTTTTCAAGGGTAATGGCGATGATCCCTTTGCCACGGGGGTTGCTGTATTCCTGCAGCGCGGTCTTCTTCACGGTGCCGTTCTTGGTAAACATGACGAGAAACTCTTCCTTGAAGTCCCGCACAGGAAGCGCAGTGGTGATCCTTTCCCCTTCTGACAGCGCGAGAAGGTTTACCAGCGCTTTTCCCTTTGCGGCACGGCCTGCTTCAGGCAACTGATAGGTCTTGAGCCAGTAGAGACGCCCGAGGTTTGAGAAAAAGAGCATGTAGTCATGCGTTGCACCTATGAACAACTCGTTCACAAAGTCTTCCTCCTTCGTCTCCATGCCGATAAGTCCCTTGCCGCCCCTGCGCTGGCTCCGGTAGGCGCTTAGGGGATTTCTCTTGATGTACCCCTGATGGGAGAGAGTGATAACCGTTTCCTCATCAGTAATAAGATCTTCGAGAGTGATTTCCTTTGTTTCGGCCGTAATCTCTGTCTTTCGCTCATCCGCATATTTGTTCCTCATCTCGATCAGATCATCCTTAATGATCTGAGAGACGAGGGCCTCATTTTCAAGGATCGCCGTCAGCCGTTCGATCTCTTTCAGGGTGTCTGCATATTCCTTGACGATTTTTTCCCGCTCCAGACCGGTCAGTCTCTGGAGTCGCATGTCAAGAATCGCCTGCGCCTGTATCTCCGTCAGGGGGTAGCCCCGCATCAGTCCGGTTCTTGCCTCTTCAGGAGTCTTCGATTTTCTTATCAGTGCGATGATCTCATCGAGATGGTCAAGGGCGATTTTGAGTCCTTCCAGAATGTGCGCCCGTTCTTCCGCTTTCGTGAGTTCAAAACGGGTTCGTCTCAGCACCACATCACGCCTGTGCTGCAGGAACAGAATGAGGAGTCTCTTCAGATTCAGTATCCTCGGCTGTTTATTGACGAGCGCGAGCAGGATTATTCCGAAAGTCGTTTCCATCTGGGTATGTTTGTAGAGGTTGTTGAGGATGACCTGCGCAATCTCTCCGCGCTTCAGCTCGATGACAATCCTGATGCCTTCCCTGTCGGATTCATCCCGCAGTTCAGATATGCCCTCGACCGTTTTTTCCCGTGCAAGTTCAGCAATTTTTTCTATCAGTCTTGCCTTATTCACCTGATAGGGAAGCTCAGTAATGATGATATTCTCCCCGCCTCTGTGTTCCCGCTCAACTCGTGCTTTTGCGCGAACCTTTATCAGTCCTTTTCCTTCCTTATATGCCTGCATGATCCCGTCTACGCCATGGATTATGCCCCCGGTCGGAAAGTCAGGGCCCTTAATCCTGGACATCAGCTCCTGCAGCGTAGCATCTTGATTCTCAAGAAGCAGCACAAGACCGTCGATGATTTCGCCGAGATTGTGAGGCGGGATATTGGTAGCCATGCCGACGGCTATTCCGGATGAGCCGTTAATGATGAGGTTCGGTATTCTCGAAGGAAGCACCACCGGTTCTTCGGTTGTCTCGTCAAAATTCGGGGAGAAGTCAACGGTATTCTTGTCGATATCGGCAAGGAGTTCCTCGGCGATGGCAGCAAGCCTCGCTTCGGTATACCGGTAAGCAGCCGCAGGGTCTCCGTCGACCGATCCGAAATTCCCCTGGCCGTCAACAAGCTGGTACCGCATATTGAAATCCTGGGCGAGCCTGACCATCGCATCATATACTGCTGTGTCCCCGTGGGGATGGTATTTCTTGAGAACCTCGCCGACGACACCGGCTGATTTGGAGTATTTCTTTCCCGGAAGCAGCCCCTCCCTGAACATTGCGTACAGTATCCTCCGCTGAACGGGCTTCAGCCCGTCCCTGACCTCAGGAAGCGCCCTTCCGATGATTACGCTCATTGCGTAATCGAGATAGGAACCCTTCATTTCTTCTTCTATGCTTACCGGTACTCTTGCCATATATTCTCCTTGAAAAAAATAAACGAACATTATTTTACCATATTGCTTTTCTCGGGCGGTTGAAAATATAATTTAAGCATATGCTATCAAAAGTGCTCAGTGCGAGTATTATTGGCATAGAGGCCCATACAGTGGAGGTGGAGGTTGACATCACCTCGCGCGGGCTTCCGCATTTTTCGATGGTTGGCCTGCCAGATGCGGCGGTAAAGGAATCACGGGACAGGGTGAGGGCAGCGCTCAAGAATATCGGATTCCATTTCCCCCTCAAGCAGATAACCGTGAATCTGGCACCCGCAGATCTGAAGAAGGAGGGGTCGTCCTTTGACCTTCCGATCGCGATCGGGATTATCGCGTCAGAGGGCATTCTTGAATCTCCCGCGATTGAGGGCTACCTTCTCACAGGAGAACTTTCCCTGAACGGCACTATTAAGTCTGTGCGGGGCGCGCTCTCGATGGCGATGAAGGCGAGAGAGCTCGGGTTGAAAGGATTGATCCTGCCGGAGGAGAATGTGCCCGAGGCAGCAGTCGTGAAAGGGGTGCCGGTGTTCGGGATCAAAAACCTTCCGGACGTCATCGATTTTCTCAGGGACGGGAAGATGCAGGAGCCCTTCACGATAGACGTGCAGAAGGCGATGACGGAGAATTCGCTGTATGAGGACGATTTCATCGAAGTGAAGGGACAGGAGCATGCGAAACGTGCGTTTGAGGTTGCTGCTGCCGGGGGGCACAACGTGCTTATGATAGGACCTCCCGGATCCGGCAAGACCATGCTGGCAAAGAGGCTGCCGACAATACTCCCCGGCATGACGTTCGATGAGGCGCTGGAGACCACGAGGGTACACAGTGTTGCAGGGCTTCTCAGGGACGGCCAGTCACTGCTTGCGGTAAGGCCTTTCCGTTGTCCGCATCATACCATATCCGATGTCGCCCTGATCGGCGGGGGACAGTTTCCGAAGCCCGGTGAGGTGAGCCTTTCGCACAATGGTGTGCTGTTTCTGGATGAACTGCCGGAATTCAAGAGAAATGTCCTTGAGGTGCTGAGGCAGCCGCTCGAAAACGAAGAAGTTACCGTATCCCGGGCAGTTGCCTCCATTACCTATCCAGCATCCTTCATGCTGGTAGCCGCGATGAATCCCTGTCCGTGCGGGTACTTTGGGGATACCCGGCATCAGTGCACCTGCACCCACGGGCAGATACACCGTTACCGGCACAGGGTTTCAGGCCCCCTTCTCGACCGTATCGATATCCATATAGAGGTCCCGGCGGTTCCCTACAAAGAACTCTCCAACGAATATGCCGGTGAAAAGTCTGAAGAGATACGGAAGCGGGTTGTCGCGGCAAGGGATATCCAGCTTGCACGTTTCACGCATGACAGGAAGGTCTATGCAAACGGCCAGATGAAGACAAGGCATATCAGGAAATACTGCGCGCTCCGTCCTGATGCCCGGACGCTGCTTGATACTGCGATGCAGAAACTCGGCCTCTCGGCACGGGCATATACGAGGATACTGAAATTGTCGCGTACCATCGCAGACCTCGAGGCATCAGAGGACATCCATTCCCCCCATATCTCGGAGGCGATCCAGTACAGGACACTGGACCGGGGGGTGTTTTGATAACTTTTGGAGTCTCTATAAGGAGGAAACATGGAGATTTACGACTTACTCTGGAAAAGGCCGGACAGCGAAAAATCAGGGAGAGTTTTTTGGGAAAAAGTTGGAATACTTACAAATAAGAATGGCAAGATGTCTGTGAAAATAGACATGATACCAGCCAGAGACTGGGATGGGTGGTTAACGGTCTCTGAGAAAAGAGAATAGAAAGGGCTTTTGCCTTATTCTTCACCGAGGGCTTCGATATCTGCGAGATCTTTTTTTCTCCCCAATGACCGCTTATTGAGAATGAACTGTTCACGCCCAATGTAATCGACTTGTACATCACCATATCTGCCCGGGACCCGTTCATGAAAAGCACTTTCCCATGATATGCCAGTGAGCGTTGTTACAATATCAACTCTGACAGGCGGAACCCCGAGTTGAATCACATTGTCCGATTGTTCAAAATCTGCCACTGTCAATCCCACAGACTCGAAACCGAAATCTCTCAGGGCGCTAATGATACGCTGGGCATTCATCGGATCAGAACGGACAAATAAGTCTAAATCCCCGGTGTAGCGCGGAGCGCCGTGAAAAGCCAGTGCGTAGCCTCCCACAATCAGATATTCAACGTGGTGCTTGTTGAATAATTCGAGTAGTTCTCTGAAGTCTTCCTGAACTTCCATGCAGTTGCCTTCTTAAATGTTCTACCGCTTCGACCCTTTCCTCCGGGCTTTTGCTTAACCAGTAGACGAGGGCATCTTTTATCGAATCAAAACCCTTAACACTGTGTTTCACGACAATTTTCTCAATCATATGCATAAATTCTACCTCATTCAGGCTGTTTTATGTAGCAAAATCTTTATTTGTCGGGTGCTTTATCTGTTCCGGCACGCAGTCTTGGTTGAAGACGACAACCTTGTCATATTCACTGACCATGACGGCAGGATAGTTGATTGTTACGAGTTCCAGAGGTTGTCATTTACAGACAGCCTTAACACTATTTTGAGAAAGGCGGAGAAAGATGAAGCTTTGCGATTTGCTATGGATGTCTGAACCCAATGGAAAGGCAAGATGGGAGACGATGGGAACACTGATCGGTGAAGGTGGACGGAAAATCATCCTCTCTGCATGAGATGGTGTAGCGTATTCAGTGGTCTCTCCTGAAATACCAAATGAGCACCTTTTCGATATTTGCGGCGATACTGTCTTTGGCATTAATGATAAATATTTTGTCCTGTATCTGAAACAGTTCCTTCTCCATCCTTTCCACCGGCGGGGGGTTCTCATATCGTCTTGCCAGTTCTTCCTCACACATCAGCACGATCTTGTCTTTCATTCTAAGTTCCGTGTCAACGAAGAAGATGCTGATTTCAGACAAAAGGTCTCCTGTCCTGTCAAAGAAGGCCGATATCTCGCTCTGGTATATCTGCTTCGGGGGAGAGGATTTGATCTCCATGTATACTATTGCACCGTCGACTTTCGCGATGAGATCATAATCGCCGCCGACCCGTGGCCTCTTGAACCGCAATCCCCACAACGCTTCTGTTGCAAATTCCTTCTTGAAAATCTGGGCAACAAACCATTCCAGCGTCTCGCCGAAACTCTTTATCGGTTCAGAAGAGAGCCGGTATCCGTCATCTGTTTTTACAGCGAGGCCGATATTCTTTATGTATTCCAGATATTCACCGGTGACTTCTGCGGTCGCGTACCGGGTTACCTGTTCACGCCTGAAGAAATCCTGATGTTTGATCACGTCTCTCAGGAACAGCCGGAATGAATATCTCTGCATCATCCCGTAAAAACTTTCGAGAAATGCATCTTCGGGAATCAGCAGGTCGTCCGAAGGCTCTTTTTTGTAAATCCTGAACCCTCTCCGTTTCAGCAATGCATCGAGGGGCGGCGTAAGCTTTGCAAGTGATTTTCTCAGCCTTTTGATTTCATCGCGGAGAGACCCGGTCTCATCGGCAGGCCTGTCACTTATCATCGTGGCGCAGCGTCAGTGACGGAGAAGCGGGAATCTGCCGAGCACACAGAAACAGCATCTTTGCCGTGGTGCATTTGCAATGACATGTGTACTGCCGCATGCGGAACATCCATGTGTGACGAATACCCTTTAATGAATAAACTTAATCGCAATCCTTCTGTGTCTGGGACCGTCAAACTCACAGAAAAAAATCGACTGCCAGGTGCCCAAAAGCAGCTTGCCCTCATCGATAATTACATGAACCGATGTCCCGACAATCGTCGATTTGATATGGGCGTCCGCATTGCCTTCCCTGTGGAAATATCCCATTTCATGGGGGACAAGCCTGTTCAGTGCGTTCTGGATATCGCGCTGAACGCTCGGGTCTGCGCCTTCGTTTATTGTGATGCCGGCGGTGGTATGCGGAACGTACAGGAAACAAACCCCTTTCAGAATGTTTGCCTCTTTTGTTACGTCCTGTACCATATCAGTAATATCGATCAGTTCAACCCGCGATTTGCTTCTGACATTAATGTGTTTGACCATATTCAATCCTCCAGTTCATCCATCTCTGTCATCAGGAGAGTTCTGACCTCCTTCGATAAGCGTCAGTAGAGCCGTACGATACCATGTTTTGTCCTTTCGCAGGCAGATCCGCCGGGAAGGGGGAAAAGGAAATTTCATGCAAGTCTGTTTTTTTTGCGGCATTCTCTCTCTTCTCGGGAGTCTGTTCACGCATCTGCGGAGTTCGAGTATAGTCCTCTCAAAACTTCGTCATAAAATTTCCCATCAGTGATGAATTCAATGGAGAGCGAAACGATCTGTTCCGGCAGATCCAGCCCTCTGAGTCTCATTATATCCTTTTCTGTCGTAACAATCCACTCTGCACCTGTCCTTGCCGCGTTGCGCGTTACTGTCTGTATGTCTCGCTGCGTATACCGGTGGTGGTCCCTGAAACTTATGATGCCTTTCAGTTCCTTCTTTGCATCCACTGACAGAAAGGTCTGCCTGAACGACTGCGGATTTCCTATTCCGCAGAAGCCAAAAAACGTTCTGTTTTCTGCCCAGTTGAGCGGAAACGACTCGCCGTGCAGGGTTCTGAACGCAACAGGCCGGTGCTCTGCAACAAAAAGAGATGCATGCCCGTTATGCCTTCGTATTTCACTCATCAGTGCATCCTGTGCCTGAGGGCTGCTGCCTGAGGCACGCTTTGTGAGCACAATGACATCAGCGCGCTTCATCTCCTGCAGCGGTTCCCTGAGTGTCCCGAGAGGAATAAGCCTCCTGTTGCCAAACGGGTTTGCGCTGTCGATCAGAAGGATATTTTTATCTCTGAAAAGCGACCAGTGCTGAAATCCGTCGTCGAGTATGAAAAGATCGGGCCGGTGTTCGGGTTCCATCTGATTGAGGGCAAACATGCCCGATTCGTACCGGTTGCCGCCCTTAACTACAGTTGCCCCGGGGAGTTTTTCTGCCATGAGCACTGCTTCATCTCCCGCCAGCTTTGCATCCAAAAGGGGTCCTTGGCCCATGCTGACAAGACAGGGGCCTCTGGCCTTCCCCATGTATCCTCTTGTGAGGATGCAGGGTTTTAACCCCCTGCGCATTACTTCCTTGGCCAGTGCGATCGCTGCAGGTGTTTTTCCAGTTCCCCCGACAGTCATATTGCCGATACTGAGAACTCTGCGCGGGAGTCTCTTCTGATTTCTGTGTGCAGCGGTTTTTTTCAGGATGCAGCCGAGATGATACACAAGCTCAAGAACAGTCATGCCGTGCTATTTCTTCTGTTCAGATACCCTTTCACAAAGAGATATGAAAGTCCTGATAACACCACCCCGAGGAAGAGACTCCCTGCAAGTATCGGCCAGATGTAATGGCTGACATAATTTATGTCACCCGAGAACGTAATCCGGAGAAAACTTCTATGCAGCAACAGGTTCCCGACCTGGGCGCAGAGAAAAAGTTGGAACGGGTAGGAGACCGGATTGGATATCTGTGTTCCTAAAAGCACGATCAGGGTATTGACCCTCAGGACGGACGCAAGGAAAATGGCGATTACGGTATGGGTGCCCAGAACAGGCACAAAGGCAACAAAAATGCCAACAGCAATCCCGAGCGCTATTTCCTTTGGAGTCAACCCCTTTTTTGTGAATCTTAGAATGTAGTCTTTTATTTTTGAAAAAAGTTTCATATGCAACAAGCTCTGTTCATTCTTCTGTTGCGTATCCGCTGTTCACTCGGCAATTACGCATGTCCGGTTATTCCGTTCATGACGGACAATGATACAGTTGGATGAAACTAGTTTACCCTTAAATGAGGTTTTTTGGGAATATCAGGGACAACACTGTTCATTTCAGAAAGCCCGCGATAATCTCCATCGCCTTCCCGACAGCACCGGTGTTCGCGGCATAGAGCTCCCGTGCAGTTATGCCCATCCTGCCCGCTTTTTCCGGAGCAAGGAGCAGCTCCTCGATCTTCGGAAAGAGTGCATCTTCCCGGACTTCAACTGCTGCGCCTTTTTGGTAGAATTGTGCGATTACCGGGAAATTCTCCATATGAGGGCCGCATACGATGGGCTTGCCCCAGTACGCCGGTTCCAGCGGGTTCTGTCCCCCGTGCCCCCGGAAACTCTTTCCGATTATTGCGATGTCTGAGACGCTGTATACCGCTGAAAGTTCGCCGACAGTGTCCAGGAGGATAACCATTCCCTGAAGGACAGCCGGAGATGAGGCGGGGTCGTCCAATGCGGAACGTTTCATATACGGGATATCCCTTGCCCGGAGCATCTCCTCAACACCCCTGAACCTCTCCGGATGTCTCGGGGCAATGATCAGGGTGAGATCCGGAAACTTCTCCTTAAGGGCGCTATACCCGGCTGACAGGAGGTCTTCTTCTCCTTCATGGGTGCTTCCTGCGGTGACCACCGGCCCCCTGAGTTTGTTCGTCCATTCCGGAATTTTGGCCGGAGGGCTTATGTCGAATTTGAAATTGCCGATCGTAACAATACGTTCCCGGCTGGCCCCGAGTTCCCTGATCCTTTCTGCATACTCGTTGTTCTGCATGCCGAAAAAATCCACATGGGCAAGCACCGTTTTCATGAAAAACCTGATCTTCCGGTAGCCTTTGAATGATTTTTCTGAAATACGCCCGTTCAGCAGAAGGACAGGGATTCCATGTTCCCGAAAAACTCTGATGAGATTCGGCCAGAGTTCTGTTTCGATTACGATCAGCAGCTCAGGAGATACTTTCTTTATGACTCTTTTCAGGATAAAAGGGATATCCAGCGGAAGATAGACAACTGCCGTGCCTCCGGGAGCCCTTTCTCCTGCCACTTTCCGGCCTGTATCGGTAATGGTGGAAAGAATCAGCCTCCTGTCAGGATACCGCTCCTTCAGATTCCCGAGGAGCGCTGATGCAGCCATGACCTCACCGACGGAAACGGCATGAATCCAGACCGCGCCCCTCGATTTCCTTCCTGCCGGAGGAGCGGTGTGCCCGAAGAGGATCGCCGCGTTAAGGTTTCCGAATTTTTCCCTGAGCCATCTCTTCCGGAGTTCTTTCGGTCTCCTGAAATACTCGAACGGCAACAGCACGAGGACGACAATCATATAAAGGAGGCTATACACAAAGATCATTGGTGTGGACTCTTTCGGGGGTGCCGTGGTGATCCATGAAGTGCACTATCCTCCTCCGGCAAGCTCTATTACCATGCCGGCGACCCTGTCAGAGGGGGTTTTCCCAAGGAATGGTTCTCTCACGTTTCTGAGGCTCTCACGCATGCCTTCCCGGTACTTTGTATCGGAGATGATCTTTTTCAGCTCCCCCATGATTGTTTCCGTATCCGCCCGCTCCTGTATGAGCTCGGTTACCACTTCCCTTCCCGAGAGGATATTGACCAGTGAGATATGCCTGACATCAAGGATGAGTTTCCCGAGCTGATAGGTAAGGGGAGAGAGCTTGTAGATTACCACCATCGGGACTTCAAGCAGGGCGGTCTGCAGCGTCGCGGTGCCTGAAGCAACCACCGCAATGTCTGATGCCGCCAGTGTCCTTACTGTTTCGCCTTTGTGAATATGCACCCCTTCGTCCCTGAAGCCTGACAGCCAAGACGCATATCTTCCCTCATCTGTGTTGGAGGACAGCGGCATGCAAAGCCGATAATGTGCTGTTGCAGGGTCAGTTTTGAACTTTCTGACGACATTGAGCAGTAAAGGCAGATGCCTTGTAAGCTCGCTCGGCCTGCTGCCGGGCAGAAGAGAGAGAATCGGTGTCTCAGGATCGAGTCCGAGCAAAGACCTGGACTCCGCACGGATTTGGGGGTTCATTGTGAAGGATTCCCCGAGCGACGAATCCTGAGTGCCGAAGGACTCTTTCCCCAATACTGCACTGATCTCTTCGAGTATCGGGTGACCGACAAACTCGCAGGATACGCCTGCGGTCCGGTAAATGTCTTCCTCAAAAGGCAGGATGACCGCCATCCTGTCCACAAGCCTTGCGATTTTTTTTATCCTTCCCTTCCTCCATGCCCATATCTGCGGGCTTACATAATAGAGGATCCGTATGCCGAGAGAGCTGGCTATGCTGCCGACTTTCAGATTGAAATCAGGATAATCGATAAGGACGAGCACATCAGGCCTGTGTTCCCTGAGCGCTTTTACTGTTCGGCGGAAGGCCTCCCGGATTTTTCCATACGCCGAGACCGCCTCTGTAAGGCCAAAGGCATCCGAGGTTCGTGCGATAAGTTCCACCCCTGCTTCGCGCATTCTTTCCCCGCCGACGCCGAGCAGACGTACATCAGGCAATGCGCGCTTCAGGGATCTGGCAAGGAGAGAGCCGTATAATTCTCCTGAACTCTCTCCCGCAATAATCATGACAGTCGACATCGTATTAACATTCACGAAGGATTTGGCCATGCCTGCAAAGCATCCCCCTCATGCGACCATATGCACACTTCATCTGGCCGGACAAAGCTCTCCAGGGGTTTCTTGTCCTGAAAAGAGCAGATACGGCATGTGAGCGGATTTCAATGCTTTCGCAGAAACAATTGCCTTTGCAGTCCCTGCGAAACGGAGGGACGGGAATGAATAAAAAGTCCGGTTCTGCTCTTTGTTTCTCTGTTTTCATGCACCTGAAGGCTACGCAACTTCCCTGATCACCTTTGCGATTTTATGTATCGTGCGTTCTCCGAGTTCCGGGTATATCGGCAGAGACAGTACTTCCCGGGCAGCCTTCTCGGCCACAGGGAAGTCTCCCTTGTAGTATCCGAGAAATTTCAGCGCCTTCTGGAGGTGAAGCGGCACCGGATAGTAGACAACTGAGGATATCCCGTTTTCTCTCAGTGTCTGCTGGATTGCGTCCCTCCTGCCGCTCATGACCGTATACTGGTGATAGACATGAAAGGCCCCCTGTTGCTCGACCGGACATTGTACGCTGTCACCGAGGAGACTGTTGTAGAGAGCCGCATGCGCTCTTCTCTTCCTGTTGTATTCGTCGATATGTCCGAGCTTAATCAGGAGAATCCCTGCCTGGATTTCATCAAGCCTGCTGTTGAAGCCGACCCTCTCGTGCCGGTATGCACCCTTTGACCCATGATTTCTGAGAGCCCTCACGGTTTCTGCAACGCGCGGGTTGTCAAGGATAATCATGCCTCCGTCTCCGTATGCACCAAGGTTTTTGCTCGGATAGAAGCTGAAACAGCCCGCATCCCCGAAGCTTCCCGCTTTCTTCCCGTGCAATTCAGCGCCGAACGACTGCGCGCAATCTTCTATAACCTTCAGCCGGTATTTCCTCGCGATCTTTCTTATGCCTTCCATATCAGCAGGGTGGCCGAAAAGATGTACGGGAAGAATCGCCCTTGTCTTTTTTGTGATATGCGTCTCAAGCTGGCGTACATCGATATTCAGGGTTTCCGGCTCGATGTCGACAAAAACCGGGGTGGCTCCGGTATACAGTACAGCCTCAACTGTGGCAAAAAAAGTAAAGGGGGTGGTGATGACTTCATGCCCTTCACCGATTCCGAGGGCATCGAGTGCAAGATGGATCGCATCAGTCCCAGAAGCTACCCCTATGCCCTCTTTTACATGAAAATACTCTGCAGCCTTTTTTTCGAATTCACCAACCTTCGCCCCGAGTATATAATGACTGCTTTCGAGTATCTCCGTGAGGACAGAGAACACCTCGCCCTTAATGCTCCGGAACTGTTTTTTCAAATCAACCATTGGAACCATCTTTCTATCCCTCTGTCACTATAGTATGATCTTGTCTGTGATCTTCATGACTACATGCAGGGCGTTTCTGCCCTCGACTGCCGATACCTTCGGTTTCTGCCTCCCCTGAACGCACCGGATGAAATCTTTCAGCTCCTCTTTCAGGGGCTCTGTCTTTTCCGGTTTTATGATATCAGACGCGATCCCCTCCGCGTTTTTGAAATAACGTCTGACTTCCGAATTCTGGTAATCAACAGCGATATAGGAATCCCTCTGAAACACCTTCAGCCTCCTCAGCTTTTCCGGCGAAAGCCTGCTTACCGTAGCGAGGGCTGCACATCCGTTCTCGAACTCAATCCAGGCCTTTGCCACATCGATCTTGTCGGTGAGCACCTTAGCGCCCACAGCCCGTATCTCCTTCACGGGAATGGTTACGAGACTGAGAATGATATCGATATCATGGATCATCAGATCCAGAGTGACATCGACATCAGTCCCCCTCCCGAGAAAAGGTGAAAAGCGTTCGGATTCTATGAATACCGGCTCGTTGAACATTGCTGAAGCTGCGAGCACCGCAGGATTGTATCGTTCGAGATGCCCTACCTGGATGATGCAGCCGCTTTTCTCTGATTCACGGATGATCTCATCGGCCTGGGCAATATTTTCGGTTATCGGCTTCTCAATAAGTATATCCTTCTGCGCACTGAGGCAGTCGATCGCAATCGCATAATGTGATGTTGTAGGCGTTACAATACTCAGGGCGTCGACCTTGCCGAGAATATCCCTGTGGTTGTAATACGCCTGGCAACCATACTTCCCGGCAAGCGTGTCAGCTTTTTCCCTGTCGATGTCAACGATCGCGACGAGGTCTGTCTCCGCAAGCTCTGCATAGATTCGGGCATGATGCTGCCCGAGGTATCCTACCCCGATTACTCCTACCCTGACAGCCAAAAATCCCTCCTCTGGATATCTCCCTTACCCCAACGGGGAGAAAGAAATTGAAGCGTTCTCCTTATCCCCGGCGCACGGCGCTCAACCATCTTTTCATCCGCTTTGTCATCAGAGTGAATTGCTTACTCTTTTTACCTCTTCGAGTTTTTTCAGTGCCCTGCCTGAATCTATCGAATCAGCGGCCATGCTGAACGCTGTCCTGAAATCCTCAGTCTTCCCTGCAGCGATGAAGGCGACCGCAGAGTTCATGAGCACAATGTCCCTTCGTGGTCCTTTTTCGCCTCTCAGGATGGAAAGGGTAATCTCCGCATTTTCCTTCTTGTCCCCTCCGTGGATATGTTCGATGTCGCTGTTCCATATCCCGAAATCCTCGGGCTGAATATAAAAGGTTTCTACCCGGCCGTCCCTGAACCGCGCAACCTTTGTTTTGCCGGATATGCTCACTTCGTCGAGACCGCCTTCGCCATGCACGACCATTGCATCTACCGCGCCGAGATTTCCGAGCACCAGTGCGAGGACATCGGTCAGCTTCTCTGCGAATACGCCGAGTATCTGCCTCTTTGCACCTGCGGGATTCGTGATCGGCCCGAGTATATTGAAAATGGTTCTTATTCCCATTTCACGGCGGGGCCCGATCGCGTATTTCATCGCAGGGTGGAACAACGGTGCGAAAAGAAATCCGAATCCTGTCTCAAAAAGGCACTGTTCCACCTTATCTGGCACAAGATCTATTCTGATGCCGAGTGCTTCGAGCACATCTGCACTGCCTGACTGACTGGAGACAGAACGGTTGCCATGCTTTGCCACCGGCACATCCCCGCCTGACACCACAAAGGCTGTGGTTGTGGAGATATTGAAGGTATGCGACATGTCGCCTCCGGTCCCGCAGGTATCGAGGACTCCCTCGGGCGCCTTAATGGCAGATGCTTTCTCTCTCATGATTCGTGCCGCTCCGGTTATTTCCCCGACAGACTCTCCCTTGAGTCTGAGGGCGGTCAGCAAGGCGCCGATCTGTGCATCGGTTGCCTTTCCTTCCATGATCTCCCTCATGCATTCGGCCATTTCTTCTTCTGAGAGACTGATATTGCCGACGAGCATTTTTATCGCTTCTTTTATCATGAGTCACTCCACATCTTTCTTATGAAATCCGCAGCTTCAGAAAGTTCTTTAAAAGGTCTTTGCCTGTTTTTGTAAGGATTGATTCAGGGTGAAACTGCACTCCCTCGAGAACGTATTCCTTGTGCCTGACGCCCATAATCTCGCCCGCATCTGTCCACGCGGTTATTTCTAGGCAGGCAGGGAGCGTCTCTTTCCTGATCACCAGAGAATGATATCTCGTTGCCTCGAACGGATTCGGCAGGGATGCATAGATTGTCCTTCCATCGTGGTGGATGAGAGAAGTCTTTCCGTGCATAAGCCTCGGAGCCCGGATAATCTCACCGCCAAACGCCGCTCCTATTGCCTGATGACCGAGACATACCCCGAGAATCGGGATTTTTCCGGCAAAATGCGTGATTACCGCGATCGAGATCCCCGCTTCTTTGGGGGTGCAGGGTCCGGGCGAAATCACGATCCGCTCAGGCTGCAGATTGCCTATTTCAGACAGGGTAATTCTGTCATTCCGGAACACCCGGATATCTTCACCCAGTTCCCCGAGATACTGGACGAGGTTATAGGTGAAAGAATCATAATTATCGATCATGAGAAGCATATGGACCTCAGCTCAATTCTCTTTCCGCCATGTCGACGGCTTTCATCATGCCCATGGCCTTATTGACCGTTTCCATGTATTCACGCGCGGGGACCGAATCGGCAACAATGCCGGCACCCGCTTGGACATACGCCTTATTCCCCTTTATTATCAGGGTCCTGATCGTGATACAGGTATCCATGTTCCCTGAATAGCTGATGTACCCGACCGCACCTGCATAAGGCCCCCTTCTGACCGGTTCGAGTTCCTCGATGATCTCCATCGCCCGGACCTTGGGAGCCCCGGTAACCGTGCCCGCGGGAAAACATGCCTTCAGTACGTCGAATGCGTCGAGGTTGCTCCTGAGTTCACCTTCGACGTTCGAGACGAGATGCATGACGTGGCTGTAACGTTCGACAGACATCAGCTCCGTCACATTTACAGAACCGGTCTCGGCAACCCTTCCCACATCGTTTCTCCCGAGGTCAACGAGCATGATATGCTCGGCAATCTCTTTCGGGTCTTTTTTCAGCTCATCCTCAAGGGCGCTGTCTTCTTCTTCCGTCTCCCCCCTCTTTCGTGTCCCTGCGATAGGCCTCAGGCTTATCTTTTTTCCTTCAAGCCTTACCAGGATCTCGGGAGAAGATCCCACGAGCTTCGCGTCCCCGGTATCGATATAGTACATATACGGAGACGGGTTGATTACCCGCAGGGCCCTGTAGATGTTGAACGGGTCGATATCAAACTCCCTGTCAAACCTCTGGGACAGCACCACCTGGACAATATCGCCGGACATGACATATTCCTTGCTTCTGGCGACTGCATCCTCAAACTTTTCCCTGGTCTGAAAAGAGGATTCGTATGCGGAAAGCGAGGGATGTATGCCTACCTGCCCGAGGGTAGCAAATGACAAGTCCCCGGATTGCCTGCCGTTCTGTCTCGACCTGCGCCTGCCAGGCCGCGAACGTTTCAGTTTGTCGATGATATTCCCGATCTTTTCTTCAGCTTCGCGGTATGCCTCTTCCGGCGATTTGTCGTTGATATGCGCATTCGAGACGACCTTAATCTTGCCCTTCAGGTTGTCGAATATCATGACGGTGTCTGTGACCATCAGAAACATGTCGGGGAGCTTCAGGCCGGGCTTTTTCTCATCAGGGACCCGTTCAAAAAATCTGACCATGTCGTATCCAATATACCCGACAAGTCCGCCGTAGAATCTCGGCAGGCCCGCTACCTCAACCGGAGTGTATTGCGTTATCTCTTTCTTTATCACATCCAGGGGATCCTCTGCCATAAACCTCCGGGATCCCGCAATCTTATCCTTTATTTCTACTTTTTTGCCCCAGCTCCTGATGATCCTCGAGGGTTTCGACCCGAGAAAAGAATAGCGTGCCCATTTTTCACCGCCGATCATGCTCTCAAGCAGAAACGAAGGCGCCCCCCCGAGTTTCAGCGTTGCAGATACAGGAGTTTCTGTATCCGCCAGGATTTCCCTGTATACAGGGATCAGATTGCCCTGTGCTGCGAGAGATTTGAAACTTTCGAGATCAGGAAACAGCATATTGACAAAAATTAATCCTTTCTATTAGTATTTTTAGTACAGCGTTCATTATAGCTTATTAATGAACAATAAGTTAAGAGTAGCCCGTTCCGGACCGATGTCAGCGCACTCTTGACTCTTCATTTCCGGTTTAATAATTGAGAATGCGGGAATAGCTCAGCTGGTAGAGCACAACCTTGCCAAGGTTGGGGTCGCGGGTTCGAGCCCCGTTTCCCGCTCCATTTGAAACAGCCAGGATGCAGTAAGGAGTAGGGAGTAAGCGCTCAGGAAGTATGATATGCACTCATATCTTTTTCCTGCTTACTGTTTACTCTTTACTGCATACTTTCTTATTACATGGCGGCGTACCCAAGTGGCTAAGGGAGAGGTCTGCAAAACCTTTATGCAGCGGTTCAAATCCGCTCGCCGCCTCCAACCATTTGAATTGTAATATAATTTAGCGAATTTCCTGCCGTTCCCTGTCAATTGTGACACCGTTTGTGACACCGGAAAAGGGGCTTCAGTGATTTATGTATGAAAATTACTGACTAGCATTTTTGCGTCTTGACACTTTGCCATCATGATGGTATATTACATGCATGAAAACAATAACCAAAAAATCGACAATTTATTTTGATCCTCAGATCCATAAAGCTCTTCGTCTTAAAGCCGCTGAAACTGATAGTTCTGTATCTGATATCGTTAATGAGGCGATCCGAATCGTCTTCGCGGAAGATGCAGAAGACATTGCTGCATTTAAAGAAAGGGCACATGAGCCCAACCTGTCGTTTGAGGAAGTTCTCAAGGACTTGAAGAGGCGTGGCAAAATATAATATCCTTATCAAGCCGTCAGCCGTCAAAGAAATTGAGAACACTCCACGAACAGATCGCTCCCGGATAATTCAAAAGATTCAGAGCTTGGCAAACACACCCCGATCTCAGGGATGTGAAAAACTCACAGGAGAAAACAGGTACAGAATTCGTCAAGGAGTTTACAGAATAGTCTATTCAGTTTCTGACAGGGAATTACATATTATCGTTGTTAAAATTGGACATAGACGAGATGTATACAAATAAGACACATTACGAATCGCTCAACCCGACCCGGAATGAGTTCATTTTGTATTCCCGCAGCTGGTAGAGCACAACCTTACAAAGGTTGGGGTTGCGGGTTCGAACCCCGTTTCCCGGGCATTCCGGTTGCAGGACAAGAGACGGGCATCAGCGCAGTACCAGACGTTCATTACTCATTACTCTTCCCTTTTGCACTGCAGTTTCATGAAGAGCAGCGGGATTGAGATAAGGATAAGAAGCACCCCCTGGGCCATTATCAGAAACTTGACCCCTGCGATGGTAATCAGGTAAAAGGAAGTCAGAAGCGTGCCGACGATGCTTCCGAGCGTTGACAGGGCATAGAGGGTGCCCACGGTTCTGCCGGAAGTGTGGAGGCTGCAGATGAGAAGTTTTACTGTATATGGACTGACTGCGCCAAGAAAGACAGAAGGGATAAAGAAAAGAAGCATGGAGGCCAATAGGGGGCTGAGCCTGAGTCCAAGGTCTTTCATGAAAACCCAGTCGGAAACAGGTGCGCCGTACAGCGGGAACGTCACGAGAAGGACTGCGGGGGCAATGATGATCAGCCCGAGCTTTTTTGCCGATGGATTGACATCCGCGACTTTCCCGCCGAGATAGTAACCTGCCGAGAGCCCTCCCAGAAACACGCTGATAAGGCTTCCCCACACAAAGACAGAATTGCCGAAATTCGGTGCAAGAACCCTGCTGCCCAGAATCTCGAACGACATTACCACCGCCCCGCAGATGAAGACAATTGCCCTGATCATAGACTTTCTCCTTTCCGGCTGATTACTTCACTTCCATGTGCTGGTAGATGTTTACCGGCGCAAAGTCGTCTGTCAGGAGTTCAGACTTTTTCGCGTATTCTGATGCATACGCATAGGAGGCACTGATCTCAGGGAGACTGAAGTCGAATTTCCGGTAGGACTGGATTTTTTTTGCGTTCGCTGCGACAGCTTCTTCGGTTTTTCCCGTTTTGTTTCTGGTCGCGACAAAAATGAAATTTTTCGATCTTTTCCCCTTGAATATATAGAGGTGGGGGAATGCTTCGGTATAGGTTCTGATCATCGAGTAGAAGAACTTGTTCTTGGTCGGTGAGACAATATTGGATACGACCACTCCCCCGTCCTTCAGGCTCCTGCTGACCTCCCTGAGGAATTCCACGGTTGTGAGGTGGAAAGGGATAAAATCAGTCTGATAGGCATCGAGAAAAATGATGTCGTATTTCTTTTTTGCCCTTTTGATGAACATCCTTCCGTCCGCGATATGCACCCGCATCGCATTTGTCTCCCGGAAGTGAAAGAATCTTTTTGCGACATCAGCGATATCTGGATCGATCTCGACCACATCAGCAGTGACGGCAGGGTAAAACCTGTTGAAGTACCGCGGCATTGCGCCGGCGCCGAGACCGATGAAAAGGGCGTCTGCCGGCTCTTTATCGAGAAAGGCAAGACCGATAAACGCCATCTGTGTGTATTCAAAGAGCAGCTTGTCAGGGGTATCCACATGCATCCCTCCCTGCATATAACTCCTCTTGTTGTTGAAGATATACCGTTCTTTCTTCTCCAGGTCCTCTATCACCGCGATGTACTGGTAGAGGGACTCTTTCTCATAAAGTTTTTTTTGCGCACTGCTTTCGGCCTGGACAGCCGGGGGCAACGCAAGCAAAAGGAACATCATGAATATGTGTGTGCGTATTTTCATATTGCTTTTCCTATTATATCTATTATAAATCCTCTCACGATGAAAAACCGAGCACCTGCTTGGCAGCACGTTTGCCTTCCCGTATTGCCCCGGCCCAGTGCTGGTGTCCGTTCAGCTCTGCATGGCAGAAGGCAAGGCGTCCGAATCCTCTTTTGAGCAGAAGACGCGGCGCTTCCCTGCCCTGCGTTCCGAAATAGAACCCGGGCTGGGGGTTGACATATGCATGTCCCCAGCGGTTCAGGATAATCCCTGCGATGTCTTTACGGGGGTCAAAACCTGATGCACTGAAAAGATGCGCCATCTGTTCACGTATCATCAGCTCATACTCGGCATAACTTGTGGAGAGCAGTTCCCTACGCCCCCTCACCCCCTGTTCCCTGATATGAAGACCGGGATAATAAAAAGGTACATAGAAGGTCAGAATCACCGGTTTGCCCGGATCAAGGGGAGGCTGGTAATCTCCCATGGTCATGGGCTGACGCAGATTGCAGGAGAACCCGAACCCTTCAAACCACCTGCATGCAGTAACCCCGAGCTTTTCCAGAAAGCGCCAGTTTTTCAGGCCGATATTCACGACGAGGAAGGGTGAATGATAAAAGGACGAAAGGGCATGACGGTAATCCTCCGGAAGGTCCCGAAGAAACCGTTTCGCTACCCAGCTCCCTGCAGCCACAATAACGTGCTTTGCCTTCAGTCTGAACATTGTATTGTTTTTAACATATGCTACGGAAACGTATTCGGATTGTTCAGGATGTGAATCGTGCTGCACCCCCACGACGGTCGATTTCAGCCGGATCTGTACTGGAGTTCCTTTCTGCTCAAGGGCGCTAAACCGGAAGGGGTTATTCAGGATGTCTTCAAAGACATCCTCTCCCTGAATTGCCTCGGGGAGCATCCGTTTAATGAAATACCGGACGAATCCGTCGGTACCTCCGGGAAAGGAATGCCATTCGCGCTGATATCGCCGTTCCCTGCCGGTAAAAGAGGTGAACCCGGGCAGTGCTACCTGGTACGCACCATATGCGGATATTGCATCACACCCGAGACCCATGCTGCTTGCGAGCACAGGGTCTGCAAATCCCGTAACGGCAGAATTCAGCTTCAGGACATTTTCGAGAAATTCCTTGTAGGTCATCGTATCAAACCAGTTCTCATGTCTGTTCTCCCTGTCCCCCTTGCCCATATCATTTTTCCAGAACAACAGGTCACGTTTTGCCTCATCGGAGAACGGAGTTCCCTTCATCTTCTGATTCCAGATATCAGTAAGCCAGAAAGAACTTCCTTTCCGTGAATCCTGAAAAAAGTGCCCGGTGTGCGCTGCGAGGTCTTTCCAGAACATGAACCCGAAATTGGTCTGGTCGAACTGCAATTGTGCGGATGCAGAGGCGGGGTTCTGATATCGAAAGGACCGGGGCATTCCCAGTTCCGAAAAGATATCGTCAATCACGGAGAAAGAATTTGCTCCCTGGGGGCTGATCATCCGGTAGCCGGCAACAGAGAATTCGTTTCTTTTGGATACCCCGCCAAACACAGGGTGGTTATCGAGGATGATGCAGCTCCGTTTTTTCCGGGTTGCATTCATAAACGAGAATGCTGCGGCTAGGCCGCTCATTCCCGCGCCGATAATCGCAAGATCAAAGAATTCGCCTGTGTCGCGCGCATCGGAAGAATGCCGGTGATATTTTCCGTCTCTCAGGTTATGGCCCGCATTGACTATTTCCTCGGTATTGCCATGTGACTCCGCATAGTCGCCGATGCCACCGTATCCGTCCCATGAGCCGGATGCTGCGAACGAAAGAGGAATCCTGAAATCGAGCAGTACCGCACCCGTCCCGATCAGGAGACCGTTCAGGAAATCCCTGCGGGTTACTTGCTGATACAGGCCAAGGTGCCGTTTCTTCTTTTCAGAGACAGGTTTTTTGTTCTCTCTGTCCATGTTCTGTTCCGGTACATGCTGCATTCGGCGAGAAGAAAGGTCTCAGTGACATTCCCCCGGAGGTTCAACGCTGCTGACTGCCACCGAGGAGAAAGGGCTCAAGGACTGAGGTGTCGAGCTTTCTTATCTCGAAGTATTCCTTTTCAAGCGTTTCGATATGAAATCTGTCGAGCCCGCTGTTTCCAAGGAAGTCTTCCCGCAGGGGGAAATCCCTGCGCTCTATAATCAGGGGCAACAAATGATTAAGATAAAACGACTCTTTTCTGAGGTCCAGGAACACCTTATCGAACAGCTTCTTCGGAACCTTACCGGTGAAATGCTTTTCCGAGAGCTCTCTTTCTATGTCTTCCCATATCTTATCACGCCCTTTTTTCGTCTCAAGACCCGGGAAAAAACTCCTCATTCTTTCTTTCAGCGCGGTATAGACCGAACGATAGAGCTTTTCCTCATCAGCGACGGTTTTGAACTCGGCAATCACATCCTTGAGTGAGGCGTCGCCAGCAGATATCTTTTTTATTCCCTTTGTGATCGCAATGATCTTTTTCCTGCCGAATGCGGTGATATATTTGTTGCTGAGGATTTCCTTCATGAACACCTCCTCGAACAATTTCGGGTCCAGCTGATCGAACTCCCTTTTATTCCCTATAAGGCTCCGCAGGAAATCTTCCGTGAGGTTCACGTTTTCGATGAACGCTATCTGGCTGAACAAATTGGCAACGTTGTCGTATCTGTCAAAATAGGTGGCGATGTTCGTGAATTCCTCGAAAAGATCGAAATCTTTCGTTTCGCGCGCAATCTCGTCGCATGCCCTGACAGTATCAAGGAGAATCTGTTCAAAACCCTTGTCTCCTGCTGCATCAGCCGCCTGCTTCGCACGAAGCAGTTTTATGACATCCTCATTGATGATATGCCTTTTCAGGGAAAGGTCCCTGAAGAAAAGACTCTGCAGGATTATCCGTGTTTCCCTGAGATATTCGGGTTCTTCTATCTCCTGGATTTTTTTCCCCTTCAGAAGAAGCTCATCGAGGGTTTCGAACAGTACGCTCGGGATATTGTTCCTGATCCCAAGGGTGCGCAGCCTCCTGAGACGGGCGGAGTCGACCTGCGGAAGGGTGTCTTTCGCAATGCCGTTGAGGAGGATATCCCGGTATTCATCAACCACCTGTTTGTTGTCAGTATGCCGGTACATAATGTCTATTTTCATTCTTTCCTGCTGATACCGGTCGATGTCAAGTTGGAGCACAAGGTCTTCGAGGTAGAGTTCCTCTCCGGCAGTCAATGCCCTTTCCCTGAGATAAAACTCTGAGAAGGATCTGTAGAACTGCATATTCGCCCTGTGTACCAGCTTGAAGATGAATACGGTTGCATTTTTGTTTTTCAGTTCCGAGAGGAACCCGTCGAGGAGTTCCGTATCGCGGTCTTCAGCGATGAGGACCGTCCTCTTCAGGAACTTGCCGACCAAACCAAGGATCTGTTTCTGCCTTTTCCTGAAATCCCCGGTGAAATCCGACGAAACAAAAAAATAATAATTTTTTGCTGCATGCCCCTGCAGGAAGAGACGGTAGAAGGATTCCTTTCCTTCGGTATCATTAGTGAACACAACCCTTTCATGTTCATCGAGAAATGCACCGAACATGATCAGCCTGTTTGCAATCGTCCGCTTCATCAGATCCTTTACAGGCTTCTCGACGCCGAACATGTATTCGCAGAAACTTCCTCCGGTTCCTTTGTAATGGATTCCCTCGTCCGAAAGGGTAAACTCGTTGCCTCTCGAAAAAAACCTGATGCCCGACGGCGTCTCATCATAGAAATAGGTATTGAACGCCGTGGCTCCGCTGACCAGCGCAAAATATTCAACAGGACCGATGCTGCCATGTAATCTGAGATCACGTATCATGGGAAAAATATATCACAGGAATTACGCATTATTCCATTAAACCAGCCTTTTGATGAAAAAATCATGATGTTTCTGCACATGTTCCATGACCTTATTATCCTGAAAGCGCATCAGCGTCTGTTCTTCCCCGGGAGAGATTCATCAGGTCGGTGAATATCTCCTGAATGCTCTGATATCTGTCTTCCCTCACTTTTTTCAGGCATTTCAGCACAATGTCATCGAGCCATTCCGGCACGTCATCAAGAATATCAATGACCCTTACAGCGCCCAGCCCCTCCAGGTTTCCTGTCATTATTTCGAACAGGATGACGCCTGCAGAATAAATGTCGGCTCTTTCGTCAGGAACAAGTTCTTTTGTGATTTCAGGCGGCGCATAGGCGGAAGGCTGCGTTCTTTTCAGAAAGGAGACATTGTTCTGTGCGTCAATAATGATGTTGTCAGGGCTCAGGAGACCCGGAGGCCAGCCGTTGCGATATGCCTGCTGAAGACCTTTGAGCACCTGGACCCAGAGTTTGAGGCTGTATTTTGGTTCTGTTCTTCCGCTTTTGATTATGCTTCTTACCGTTGTCATTCCTTCGGGAACAGGCTCTTCCCCGGGTTTCGATGAAAGGGAGACAAGCCGTTCTCTGACATCTCTGAAGGATGGATCCGCCCTGTCGATATCGCGATACACAGCCGCCGCTTTCTGCACATCCCCGGTCTCCTCAAGCATACCTGCATAAGTATAAAAATCCTCCATGGTTGCGGTATCCGGTTTTTTGTCATACAGGGAAAACCCGAACATTTCTGCAGCTTCTTTCAGCATCCCCTCGTCTTTCAGCAGCAGCGCAGCTTTTTTATATTCTCCTGCTTCCCGGTATGCCTTCACCGCATAGATCATTTTCCCTGCTCCCTTCATTACTTTCGCCACATCAATCTTTTTCCCGGCCCTGTCATACAGGGCTGCTGCCTCATCAAATTCTCCTTCAAGAATTGCGACTTCTGCTGCGTTTTCAAGACTGCCTGCCTTTATGTACATCTCTTTTGCCTTTTCCGTCATTCCCAGAAGGTCATACAGCATGGCTGCACGGTCGTAATCATGTCCTTTCTCATAGAGGGAAGCTGCCTTACGCGTATCCTTCAATTTGTTTTCATATACCACTGCAGCAGATACAAAATTCCCTTCATTTTCGAATTTGCGGGCTTCCTTCGCATAGTCCTCTTTGAGAGTGCTCTTGAGTTTTTTCCCTATGGTGTGGGAATAGACAGATTTCAGGATGAAGAAAAAGATGACCACGACGGGAATAATGATGAGAAGAAATATCGCAGAAAGTCCCTTTGTCGCTGCTTCAGATGAACCTTTTCCGAAGACAGTCTCTCTCACAAAGGGCGAGCCCAGAAGCAGAATCAGTTCATAAACAGGTAATGTGGTGATATGCACCTCCAGGCTGACTGTCCTTGTTGTATCTTATCATAAACCTCTCTGAAAACCGAAAGAAATGTGCCCTGCAGAATGCGCTACCCGTGTGTTTTTCAGAGATTGCCTGCCCGATTGCATGGAGGGCAGCAGCATCCTCATGTGCTGCAAGGCGGCGGTGTTGCCTTGAACGGAAACAATCGGCTGTATTGATGTAAGGGGGTATTTCCGTTATGATATTTTCATGAAGAAGATTTGCAGCATTATTCTATGTGTCCTGATTTTCTTGCCTGCCTATGCCGGCGAATCAGGCAGGGCATCCCTGAAAAAAGGCAAATCGCTGCTTGACAGCAGAGAGTTTCAAAAAGCAATCAGCAGCCTTTCTGAAGCGGAAAAGGACTATCCACTGCTGGGGGATTTCGCGCTCTTCTGGCTCTCAGAGGCCTATCATGAATCAGGAAAACACCGGGAAGCCCTGAATGCCGCAAGAAGCCTGCTGAAGGGATATCCGGAATCGTCATTGGTCAGAAAAGCCCGTATTGCGGAGATTACGGAGGCTCAGGAGACCGGTGAGGAAAACCTCGAAAAATTGTTCGCATCCTATGTCGGTGACTATCCCCGTGATGCCGAGATGAAATACCTGTTTGCACGATGGCTGAAGCAGCAGGAGAACGAAAAAAAGGCAAAATCCCTGTTCAAGGATCTGTATATCGATGCAGGAGCGTTTTCTGTGCAGGCATTCCATGAATTGCGCCCGGCTGATCTCACGGTGCAGGAGAGGATTCGAAGGGCCGGAAACCTCATCAAATTCATGGAATACGCTCACGCAGAGACCGCACTGAGAACCCTGTTGCATGAAGATGCCGGGGGATTCAGGCAGGAAATCCTCAGAAATCTTGGCCTGAGCCTGTTCAAACAGAAAAAATATCCGGAGGCGGCGGACGTGTACCGGAAGGCCGGAGAGCGGTACTGGGAGATGCGGTCCCGTTACCGTGCAGGAGAAAAAGACACGGTGGAGTCCTCTCTTGAAGAACTCGCAGGGAGTGCGGATTCAAGAATGGCTTCCATCCTTATGGCGGTTGCGTCTGACAGGAGGAGAGAGGGAAAGGCCGGAGAGGCGGTGAGGCTTTTCCAGGACGTAATGACGAAATTCCCTTCGGAGAAGGAAGATGCCCTGTGGGGGATCGGATGGACGTATTTTCTCGCGGGTGAATACCAAAAGGCGACAGATGTGTTCACAAGGCTGTATGAAACCTATAGAGATCCGAAATATCTCTACTGGAAGGCCCGCAGCATCGAGGCGGCGGGGGGAGACGCATCGGCGATGTATCCTGTGGTGGCCCCGAAGGAGCGTTCTTTTTACGGGATCATGTCATACGCGAGAATAAAGAACCGTACCGATCAGCCCGACTCCGGCGAGACCGGAAAGATCATCAGCAGGTCAGGTCCTGTCAAAGTCCAGTCACAGAATTCGAGAAAGATCGACCGGGTCGACGCACTGCTTGATATGGGGTTTTCGGATGAGGCATTGTCAGAGATGATCCATATATCGGGAAACACGGGCTCTCTTGAAGACATTATCTATATATGTACGAAGCTGCTGGACATGGGGGAGTATAAGCATTCCGTGAGGATGGCGGTAAAAGCCCCCTATATGGAAACGTTGCATCATTTTCTGTATCCCCTTGCCTACTGGAACACGGTTGAGGGGCTGTCGGAAAAATACGGCATCGATCCCCTGCTGGTTCTCTCGGTCGTGAGGGAGGAAAGCAGGTTTGATGCTGAAGCACGGTCTCCTGCCGGAGCGCTCGGACTCATGCAGCTCATGCCTCAGACCGCATACCGGCTGAACAGCAGCCTGAAGCTTGGGATGACCGGTCCGCGTGAGATCATGAATGTGAAAAAAAATCTGCATGCAGGCATCTTTTATCTGAGTCGTTTGGTCAAGGAATTCGATTCTTATGCATATGCCATAGCAGCCTACAATGCAGGGGAGGAGGCGGTAAGAAGGTGGCGAAAAACCGGTAATTACACCTCCACCGATGAATTCATCGAGGATATCCCGTACGGGGAGACACGGAACTATGTCAAGCGGGTTCTGGCAACCTTTTTTGAATACAAACGTGCATATCCGGAGAGCGGCGGTACTCTGGCAATTCCGGTAGGAAAGTTGTAGACTTTCACGCAGCCATAATGGTATGTTAGGAACGATGGTTTTCAGGAAGACCCTCTTTGACGACGACCAACTCATGGAGCAACCTAACGATTTAAAGAAGGAGGCAAAGCCATTGGAAAAACTCAAGAACCTTGAAGATAAAATCACCACAGCGATCGAGAGGGTAAAGACCCTCAAGGAAGAAAAAACCATTCTTGAAAGAAAGATAAAGGAACTCGAAGGACTGCTTGACGAGAAAAATCAGGAAACAGAGCAGCTCAGAACTGAAAAGAATCTGATTAAGAGCCAGCTTGAGGGCCTCCTCAAAGAAATCGAAACGCTCGACATAGAATAAGGATATGGGAAGTACCGAGGTCTATATATTAGGCCAGAAATATACCATCAAAGGGGATGCACCTGAGGAATATATCAGGGAACTCGCTTCCTATGTGGACAGGAAGCTGAAGGAAGTCTACAGCACCTCGCCCAATATCACCCCCGTGAAGGCCTCTATTCTTGCTGCACTCGACATTGCTGACGAGCTGCACAAGATGAGAAACCAGCAGGAGGAAATCACACGGCATATCGAAGAAAAGGCCACCAAACTGGCGTCTCTGTTTGAATAATCGTTGTATCCTCATCGCGCTGCCTTTGTATCCTTGTCAACCTTTCACTGTCACGTTATAATCTCATCTGAATGAAAAACCTCTGGAACATACGAATGCGGGCCTCAAAAAACGCAGGCACGAAGCATACTGCAACAGGAGACAGGAAAGAGATGCATATCTCGGGCGCCGAGGGGCTCTATCTGAAAAAAGATATGGTGCAGACTGTGCACCATTACCTTGAACGGGCGCTGCAACATCCCAAAGGAAAAGCAGATACCATTGTGCTTACGGTCGAACGCATCAAACGAAAACCCAGAGAGATTTCTGCCCTGCCGGTAGCCACAATACCCTGCAGCACCCCTTCCGAAGGGAAAAAGGTCGTGACAAACCTGCTGGAATTATTGCCCATATCAGGGAATGCCATCGCTGCCGCCCTGGACATATTGCAGAAGGGCACGATGAGAGGAGCAGCACTCATCGCTGCGGAAAGTGGAAGACGGCTTGAGCCTGACAACGAGAGAGGAGTAAGGGTATCAAGGCTCGGGATCAGCAGACCCGCCTCTGCCCTGCTCTCGTCAGGTCTTTCACGCCTCGGAATCGATACCGAAACGGTAAGGGAAGCCCTTGTGCTCGCCTCGAAAGTGGCAGCTCACAGGGATGTTATCGCTGAGGTGTGCATATCCGATGATCCTGAGTACACAACCGGATATGTCGCTTCAACGCAGTTCGGCTATGTAAGGATACCGCATATCAAATCGCGGAGGAGCAGGAGCGGCGGAAGGGCTTTTTTTGTCAAAGAGAAAAGCGTTGCTGCACGCCTGATTGCGTACCTTGAGAGGGCACCCGTAATAGTTGCAGGTGTTGCTTCGTTCCGGGAAGCATGTCCGATACATGAAATCACTGATAATCCTCATAAGTAATCCTGTTGCAAAAGGGTCTTCCGACAGGAAAGTGGCGATGGCCTCGTATTTCCTTCAGTCAAAGGGATTCAGTGTTGACGTCCTCTTCACCGGAAAGAAGGGGGATGCCGAGCGGTTTGCAGGCGAAGCCATAAAAAAATCACCGGCGATGATCGTCGCGGCAGGGGGGGATGGCACACTGAATGAGATCGCAAACGGAGTGGCAGGTTCTGATATCCCTGTTGCGGTGCTTCCGCTTGGCACCACGAATGTGCTTGCGAAAGAACTTGGCATACCTGAAGAGGTAAAAGGCGCGCTGGAAACCGCTGTCAGAGGCGTCCGGAGGAAAGTCTCTCTCGGCAGGATAACATGTGCGGGGGAACCCGCCGGCATTACCCGGTATTTCTGTTTAATGGCAGGTATCGGCTTTGACGGGGAATCTGTTTTCAGGATGAATACCGCGTTCAAAAGGATTTCCGGCAAGGGTGCGTACGTATACAGCGGCTTCAGGACTCTCGCCGGATTTGCTCCTGAGAAGCTTGCATTTTCAATCGACGGCAAGGAATATGCCGGATACTCTGCGATCATCGGCAATATCTCAAAGTACGGAGGGAATTTCCGCATCACCCCTGATGCGAGGATGAGCGACCCTTTTTTTTATGTCTGTCTGTTTAAGGGGAAAAAGCGTATTGATCTGGTGAGATATGTGTATGGTATTTTTACAGACCGTCATCTGAAATATCATGATGTGGAGTACCTGAAGGCACGGCATATTGAGATCCGGGGCAGCGCACATATACAGACAGACGGTGACTATCTGGGAAAGACCCCCGCGGAAGTGGAGATCGTGCCGGGCAGCCTTGCACTAGTTTACTGAAGCGAAAAGGAGCGTTGGATTTTCTTCATATTTTCCTCTATCGCTTCAATGTAGCGGTTGCCGGAATCCTCAAAATGATATGTCAGATATCTGTACAGTGAGCCCATTTTTTCGAAACGTTTCATGACCTCGGTTGCAAAAAAACCCGGAGTATTCCTGATCAGCTCGTCAGCGCTCGCAAATATCCTGACTCCTTTCCGCCTCAGTTTCTCCATGCCTTCATAATGATATGCTTCTTCAAATTCACGGTAGAGCAGATGCAGTTTTTCCGGGTATGCGGCTGAAGACATCTGTCCAAGGAGATCTGCCGTGCCAAGCGCATAGCCGACCAGTTTCTCCTCCTCTGAACGGAAAGGCAGCGTATCACTGCTGATGAATACGCCGGTACACGTGATGAAATTCCTTATGGTGCTGATACTGTGTTCATCCACCCCAAGTTCCAGAAGATATTTCCCCGAATAATCGATGCTCCTCTGAATATGCACAAACGTGTATTTTCCACCCGTTCCTTCGTTATCACCTTCAGCCTTAATGTAGCCGGTATCATGCAGCAGGACCGCGATGATTCCCAGCACGAACAGTTCTTTTGAAACGACGGGGATATCCTTGCTCTTGTTCCGTCCGTCTATGATGCCGAGGAAAGGAGGGAGTACCTGCAGGGTATGCATGAGGTTGTGATACCCGGTATCGCATTTCTGATACCCTTTCCGTCTGCCCGAAAAAAGATCAATCACATCGTCAAAAACCCCTTCCATGATATCAAGACGGTCTTCGTGATAATGCGTCCGGGAGACGGTCCTGATCCCCTCAAGAATGTCTGTTCTGGTCAGGGTCATGCTGCCTATATCTTCCCTTTTTTTCATCCCTTCCATTATATAATAACACCACCGCCAATCACGATATCCCCGTGATAAAAAACCGCCGACTGGCCCGGTGCCGGCGCCCACTGCGGTTCATCGAACACCACACGCACTGTTCCGTGTGCGTCGATGTCTGCGATATGAATGACAGCGGGCTGCTCTTTCATGGTTGACCGGACTTTCACAGATGCCCTGAACGTCGTATTCACGGGTTTTTCTGATGACATGAACCCGTTCCGAACGCCTTCTTCCATTGACCGGATATGCAGGGGATCGATAATCCAGTTGAGGGTGCTGACAAGAAACTCCCGGCTGGCTGCAGCATCCCGCGGACCTGCGTATATTGTGTTGTTCCGGACATCGATCTGTATGACATAAAGAGGGAAAGGTGACGCTATGCCGAGGCCTTTCCTCTGCCCGATGGTATAGCCGTATATCCCCCTGTGCGTGCCGATTGCGTTCCCGTGCAGATCCCTGATCGGTCCGGGGTTCCGGGCAACATGCGCGTGTTTTTCGATGAAAGGAATATACTGTTTGTTTTCAATGAAACAGATCTCCTGGCTTTCGTCCCTTTCCGCTCCGGGCAGATTGATCTCCCTTGCGATTTTCCTTACCTCCTCCTTTCTGTACCCTCCCAGAGGCAGCATCAGTTTTCCGAGTTCTTCCTGCTTCAGGATATACAAGACATACGACTGGTCTTTTTTCCGGTCAACCCCTTTTTCCAGAAAAAGCGCATCATGCAACCGGCTCCCATCGCTGCGCTGCGCTGCCTGATCCCCGCTGATCCCCTGCGGCCGGACCCGGGCATAATGCCCGGTTGCAATATATTCAGCTTCCTGCCTGTCTGCCTCTCTTTTCAGTGCAGGGAACTTAATGAACCTGTTGCACAGGACGCAGGGGTTGGGTGTGAGTCCTGCAAGATATGCAGTGACAAAGGGTTTTGTCACCTTCTGCGAGAATTCTTCCCGCACGTCGATTACCGTATGCTTCACTCCCAAATGATGTGCGTTCCTTGCGGCTTCCCCGATAGCGCCTGTTGAACAGCAGGCAGGGAGGTTCTGCGCGTTTTCTTCCTCACACATGATCATGGACACCCCTGCCACTTCAAAGCCCTGTCTTTTCATGAGATGTGCCGTAACCGAAGAATCAATTCCGCCGCTCATTCCCAGGATAACTTTTGCCATATGTACACTATAACAGATTGACCTCAACGCCTGTAACTACTACAATATCCTGACGGTCCCGGAATGACGGGACCTGTATGGGGGGAAAGGCAATGGGGTCCAGGATGAAAAATATTGTCCTTACCGGGTTCATGGGAGCAGGCAAGACCGCGGTCGGGAGGGAACTTGCCGGCCTTCTTGATATGAAACTGATCGACATTGACACGGAAATCGAGATATCCGAGAAAATGCCGATCAGCGAGATATTCGAAAAATTCGGAGAGGAGAGGTTCAGGGAAATAGAATCGGCAATGGTGAGGCGGATATCAGGCATTCCGAACAGCATTATCTCGACAGGAGGGGGTGTGGTCCTGAGAACCGGGAATATGGATGTGCTCAGGAAGCACGGATTCATCGTCTGCCTCATGGCGTCGCCCGAGACCGTCCTTGCGAGGACCGCCAACAGCAGCGACAGACCATTGCTGCGGGTCGCAGATCCGATCGGGAAGATCAGGGAACTCATGCATATAAGAAGGCCGTTCTACGAGAAGGCTGATATCGTAATAGACACCGAAGACAAAACTCCGTTGCAGATTGCAGAGGAGATCATGGAAAAGATACGAATGCAATGAAATGCCCTGTGCGGAATACCGGGACACTGACACGGCAGTTGCGGTATATTTTATTGCAGTGAAGAGGGCATATGGAAAAAATTTCTGTTGAGCTGGGAGAACGAAGTTACTCTATTGCGATCGGCAGCAATTGTCTTGACGGGATTGGCAGGGAACTCGCGACATTCGGACTGAGCCCGAAGATCGCGGTAGTGAGTAACCCTACAGTCTATGCGCTCTGCGGCGAACGGGTAGCCGATTCGCTCAGAAAAGCGGGCTTCGAACTTCTCACCGTCACGATTCCGGATGGCGAGCAGTTCAAGACGCTTTCCACCCTGAACCAGATCTACGATGAACTTCTGAAGTTCAGACTTGACAGGAAATCCGCGCTTGTTGCCCTCGGAGGGGGGGTAGTCGGGGATATCACCGGTTTTGCCGCATCGACCTATATGAGAGGGATTGCCTATGTGCAGGTGCCGACCACCCTTCTTGCGCAGGTTGACAGCTCTGTGGGAGGAAAGACCGGCGTTGACCATGAGCTCGGCAAAAACATGATCGGTGCATTCTGGCAGCCGAGTCTTGTATGGATAGACGTCGAGACATTGACAACACTTCCGGAGAGGGAATTGCTGGCAGGTCTTGCTGAGGTTATCAAATACGGGGTGATATATGATGAGCACCTGTTTGGGTTCCTTGAGGCAGAAAAGGAAAGAATCGTCAATCTCGACAGAAGCGCACTGATACATATCATTAAGCGTTCCTGCGAGATAAAGGCCGACGTTGTCTCCAAGGATGAGCGGGAATCAGGGCTGAGAGCGATACTGAATTACGGACACACAATCGGCCATGCAATAGAGACTGTGACAAAATACCGGAGATTCCTGCACGGAGAAGCGGTGGCGATAGGCATGCACCTTGAAGCCCTGCTTGCAGGGAAACTGGGACTCATTTCCGGAGATCAGGCGGCGCGGATAAAAAACCTGATAGAGTCCTATGGATTGCCGTCGGAAAAGCCGCCGGACATGAAAATGCAGAGCATTATTCTCTCGATGCAGCTTGATAAGAAAGCGGTTGCCGGAGAACTGAAATTTGTCCTCCCGACGAAAATCGGTGCGGTGGAGATATGCAGGGGAGTAACCGATACGGCTGTCAGGGAGGTACTTCAGCCGGGTTCCTGACAGGTTACACAAGCACTGCGACTACCTTGTACATGAGCCATGAGGCAACTGCACATGCCGGAAGCGTGAAAATCCATGCCTTAATGATCTTTGTTCCGATACCCCATCTCACGGCAGTGAGTCTCTTTGTTGAGCCGACTCCCATGATCGCGGTGGCGATAACATGGGTGGTGCTCACAGGAAGACCAAGGTGACTTGCGCCGAGAATGACCACAGTCGCTGAGGTTTCTGCTGCAAAGCCGTGTACAGGTTCGAGTTTCAGCATGCTGACCCCCATGGTTTTGATTACCTTCCATCCGCCGAGGGCAGTTCCAAGTCCCATTGCAATGGCGCATGCGAGGATGACCCAGAAAGGGACTTCGACAGAATTCAGGTACCCGCCGCTGACCAGCGAGAGCGTAATAATACCCATTACTTTCTGCGCATCGTTTGAACCGTGGCTGAATGCCATAAAGCTCGCCGAGACGATCTGAAGTTTTCCGAAATACTTGTTTACCGAACTTGTGGAGAGATTTCCGAACAGGGCGAGAATGAAGCGCATGAACACATATCCGAACAGGATTCCGAACACCGGGGACAGGAGGAGTGACAAAAAAATTATGGTCAACCCGTGAGTATTCAGAATCGCCAGTCCTCCATGCGATATCGATGCGCCGATCAGACCTCCGATGAGCGCATGAGACGCACTTACCGGCAGGCCGAGACGAGTCATCGCAGTATTCCATAAAAATCCGGCGAGGAGGGCGGCGGCGACAACTCCCTCGGTTATTGCGGTCGGGTCGACAACCCCTTTGCCTATGGTTTTCGCCACAGCAGTCGTCATGAATGCCCCGAGGACATTCAGAAACCCGGCAAGCAGCACGGCATGTAACGGCTTCAGAACCCTGGTCGAGACAACCGTTGCAATTGCATTTGCTGCATCATTGTAACCGTTGCTTATGTCGAATAGTATGGCGAGAAAAACAACAACAAAGACAAGATCAAGCATGCTTCAGGACAATAGCTTCCAGAATGTTGGCCACATCTTCGCACCTGTCGGATGCGTTCTCAAGATGCTCATAAATTTCCTTCCATTTAATTATCAGGATGGGGTCTTTTATCTCGTCGAATAAGTGACCGAGGGCGTCTCTGAACCCCCTGTCTATCTTGTTTTCGAGTTTGTTGATCTCAATGCAGTATTCCTGGATATGGGCGTAGTTCTTATCTTTCAGCTTCTTTATCGCCTTCTCTACTATCTCAACTGTTGCAAGAAGATCCTTTGCCATAATAATCGCGTGCTTTGTGGAGTCCGTGAGTTTGAAGACGGTAAGCCTGTCTGCAGCATTCCAGAGAAGGTCAAGGATATCGTCCAGTCTCGATGCGAGTGCATGAATATCTTCCCTGTCAAACGGGGTAATGAAGGTTTTGTTCAGTTTTCTTATGATATCGTGGGTGTATACATCCCCTTCCTGTTCGAGCTCATGCACCTCTTTTGCCCAGAGTTCAAGGTTGGTGAAATGTTCCATGATTCCGACGAAGAGTGTAGCCGCGTGGCTGACATTGGCCGCAGCCTTTTCGAAAATTGAATAGAAGTCAGTCTCTTTCGGAAAAATTTTCATTGCTTGCCTCTTGGAGATGGATTAGCATATAAAAAATTGCCGGTAAAGTCAATAAACGACCTTTTATCTGTTGCATAGGGATAATTAATAGTGCTATATGTATAAATATGGAATCTCTGAAGCATATCCTTGTTATCGAGGATGAAGCCGATCTTGTTGAACTTATCGCATATAACCTCAGGAAGGAAGGCTTTGCCGTCGATTCCTCGTCTGAGGGTGAATCTGCCCTGAGAAAGATCAGAACAGGGAAATATGACCTCCTGATACTTGATCTCATGCTGCCGGGCATACAGGGGATGGAACTTTGCCGCATTGTGCGGAATGACCCGAAAACGTCCGGGCTTCCGATTATTATGCTGACCGCAAAAGGGGAAGAAATAGACCGGATACTCGGCCTTGAGATGGGTGCAGATGACTATATGGGAAAGCCGTTCAGTCCACGGGAACTTGTAGCCCGTGTGAAAGCGGTATTGCGCAGGTCATCTGAAAAACCGGTCATAGAAAAGCTTCTGAAGATTGGTGAACTCGAGATAGACAGGGAGCGGTATACTGTCTCGGTGCGTGGGAAACCGGTCAGGCTGAGCGCAACCGAATTCAAGCTGCTTGTTTTTCTTGCAGAGAGGAAAGGCAAAGTGTTCAGCCGCAACCAGCTTCTCGATGCAATATGGAGAGATGAGGCGTTTGTGGAACCAAGAACGGTGGATGTGCATGTGCGCCGGCTGCGGGCACAGATAGAGCGGGACCCCGCACATCCCAAATACATAATAACAATGCGTGGCATTGGATACGTATTCGATGAAAAGGCATGAAACGTTTTCTCTTTAAAAGGATCGCCGTCCCCTATGTGATTCTTGCGTGCCTTCTCATAATCATTCTCGAACTCTTTATATCCAAGGCAGTTAAAGACAACTATATCGACAGTCTCCAGGAAAGTCTTTACAGGCAGGCGCGGCTGATTGCCGCACAGATTCCTTCTTCCCGCGCTGACCTTGACGATTTCTGCAGGAAATACAAGGAAAAAACAGGGACACGGATCACCATTATTGACGGTTCGGGGAAGGTGCTGGGCGATTCCAATGAGCCTGCAAGAAGCATGGAAAACCATGCCGACAGACCCGAGATCAGGGATGCAGACATCAAGGATGTCGGCACATCCGTCAGATACAGCAGCACATTGAGAGAAAACCTGTTCTATCTTGCCTTGGCAGTTGACGAGAATTCAGAGAAGCTGTTTCTGCGTTTATCTCTTCCCCTTCAGCATGTTGAGGAGGCCGTGAGCGCCATCAGGATCAAAATTTTTCTTCCCTCTCTTATTGCGCTGGGGGTGGCAATTCTGATCGGGCTCTATCAGACAAGAAAAATCACCCGGTCTATTGAAGACATCACCGACTATTCAAAGGATATTGCTGCCGGGAATTTCAGCAAGAGACTCTTTAACAAAGAACAGGGAGAACTTGGCGAGCTTGGCAGAAATATCAGTGGCATGGCAGAGGAGCTGAATACCCGGTTTGTGCAGAGCAGGGAAGAGAGGCAGAAAATAGAGGCTATCCTTCAGAATATGTCTGACGGACTGCTGCTGACTGATACAAAGGGAAGAATTATTCTGAGCAATGCCGCAGTGAAAGTGCTGTTCGGTATTCCGTCGAGCATTGAAGGGAAAACCCTGCTGGAAGCTCTCAGAAAAGCAGACCTCATGGAGGTTGTCGAGCATGTATCACGCGACAAAGAGAAGATATCCTGTGAAGTCGTGATAAGCGGGCCGCAGGAGCGCTACCTAATGACCACCGCAGCCCCGTTTAGTATTAAGGGAGAACTGGCCGGGATTATTTTTACCTTTCACGATATTACACGGTTGCGCAAGCTGGAAGAAGTGCGGAAAGACTTTGTTGCCAGCGTATCGCATGAGATTAAGACCCCGATAACAGCGATTAAGGGGTTTGCCGAAACACTTCTCGAAGGCGCCCTCGATGACAGGGAGAATGCGCGGAATTTCCTCGAGACCATAAAAAACCACAGCGAACGCCTCAATACCCTTGTCAGCGATCTGCTTACCCTTTCGGGGATCGAGCTTGGCGACGTCAGGATTGAAAAAACTGCAGTCAGTCTCGACGCAACAATAGAATCCGTCTTTGCTACCCTGAAAGAAAAAGCACACCGCAAGGGGCTTAGCCTGCAGAAGGAGATCGATCCTCATTGCAGGGAGATCAGCGCGGACAGGGACCGTCTGATGCAGATTCTCCTGAATCTTGTGGACAACGGGATTAAGTTCACCGAGAAAGGCGGGGTGACGGTCAGAGTGGCGAATGAAAAGACAAAAGATGAAAGTTCAGAGGAAAAAGACCTGATCCAAATCTCCGTGGAGGACACAGGCATCGGGATACCCAGAAAACATCTTGCCCGAATGGGGGAGCGCTTCTATCGTGTTGACAGGGCACGTTCACGGGAGCTCGGGGGAACCGGTCTCGGTCTCGCAATTGTCAAACACCTTGTGAAGGCGCATGGCTGGGATATGAAGATAGAAAGTACCGAGGATTCCGGCACACAAGTAAAGATTCTCCTTCCTCCTGCGTAATTAAAAATTCACCGTTCCGTAATATTCCTGTAACATTCTCCCGGTAAAGTATTCCTCAGAATTATTCGTTCCGGACTCAGGTTATGTATGATGAGTCCTGGTTCGAATACCATAGCGAAGGATGCTGATATTCCAGCAGTGGCCTGGTATTCATGAAGGAGGGAAGAATGAAGCAGAAACACAAAGGAGGGTTTTCATCAAGATGAAATCTGAAAAAAAGGGAGGAAGGTGTATGAAGAAAGTATTGTCTTTCGTGGTAAGCCTCTGTCTCCTGCTCTCGACAGCAGGGGCATCAATGGCAGCAGAGGATATTAAAGATCCTATACTCAAAAAACTGGTGGAGAAAGGTGTACTCACAACCCAGGAAGCTCTCTCGATCACAGACGAGATGAAGGCTGAAGCAAAAAAGGCCGAAGAGAAAAAAGTAAAATGGGCCGGTAGTTTCAGGATGCGGCATGATTCACAGTGGTTCGAAAAACCGGACAAGGCGGACAGGCACAGAGAGAGGATACAGGGTCGATTCGGGTTTACCTATGATATCAATGAGATGGCACGGGTCGGGTTTACGCTCGGAACAGGAGAAAAACAGGACCAGGTAACACTCAATCAATCATTAGGGGATATATTTGAGCTGAAAAATGTCTGGCTTGAGGAAGCCTATGTCAAACACAATTTCTTTGACAAAAAACTGGATGTCTATATGGGGAAATTTAAGAATCCTTTCACTCCGTATACATGGATTGTATTTGACGGCGATCTGCATCCCGAGGGGGTGGCGGTTCAGGCACGGCATGAACTCGGCAAACCCTCCGTCTTTCTCAATGCAGGAGCATTTCCTCTCGATGAGTTGAGTGGAGATTCTTCCGATCCTTGGCTTCTCGGTATTCAGGGCGGGATGAAATATGAAGAGAAAGACAAATTTGATGTGGTTGTCGGCCTTGCCCATTATAATTACTCAAACGTCGATCACATCCAGACAGGTCACAACAAATATCACGGCAATACAATCAGCGATTTCAGGGTATATAATGCAACGGCTAATGTTTCCCTGTACCTGCCGCTTTATGTCGGCCTCACAGCCGACTATGTCTATAACGCTGCTGCCGATGACAACAATAAAGGATATCTTGTAGGGGTCACGACCGGAAAGAAAAAAGTAGAGCAATTTAAGGACTGGCAGCTATTTACTACCTACAGCAGAGTTGAAAGCGATGCCACGTTTGATGAATTTTCAGACTCGGATTTCCGCAGCGGTGGCACAAACAACAAAGGCTGGACATTCGGATACAAGTTTGGACTTGGCAAGGGATGGGCGCATGCGCTCAAATATTACATTGCTGAAAATGTGAACGCTCAGCTGCAATCTGATAAGAGGTCACTGGAAGAGAACAGAATCCAGATTGACCTCACCTACGCGTTCAAATTCTAATCAGTCGCTCTTTTTGCCAGAGAAAGGGCACTGGTAACCCTCCACCGCCCTCCCTGCCCCGGGAGGGCGGTTCTTTCTATTCTGCGGCTAAAGGTTTTCTTCCAGATCTCTCTGCGCATGTTCTATATTCAGGAGTCTCCTGACTTTGCTCAGTTTGATATTCAGATGCGCGGTGCATTGCTCAAAGACTTCTGCAACCTCTTCTTTTCTGACAAGTATCTCAAGGGGCAATGACGATGTCTGCTCAATATAAGAGAGGAGCCTTTCAACAAATTCCTTCTCATAGTCTTTCCCGCCCGCGATGTGCAGGTCGAGGATGGAACCTGTGTCATGATCCATGATTATGATCGCATAGGGAAAGACAGGTCTTTCCCCCTGCAGCACGGGGGTGGGGATATGGAAAAAATCTGCCTCCCATACTGCGGTGACGGGCTCCGCTGTTTTTTTCAGCCTCTGTATCCTGATCTCGTCCAGGGGGGCTTTTACGCTGCGGGCCTTTTCCCGGGGAGGCGAGGGCTCCATCCATGCATCACTCCAGGAAAAAGCCCCGTTCTTTTCTTCAGCTTTCCTCACGAAGAACCGGTTCCTCTTCGGCGAAAAATCTATTGGGTCACCCTGCAGGATGCGAAGGCACACATCAGTTGCCTGTTCAAGCGCAATCGTCATAAAGAGTACTTCAGCCCTGTCCAGAAACCACGGGAAATAGCCGGGCCGGTAACTTCTGAATACAGGCCATGCATTTTTCCCCCTGAATCTCAACCCCAGTTCTTTGATGATTTCCCTGTCTTCTTCCTGGACAGACTGTCTGTTTTCGAATGTGAGCATCAGGCAGCTCTGCATATATATGACCTCAGGATCTCCGGGCTGGATAAGTCCTTTCTGGATCTTCTGATAGCTCTGAAGACCTTCAGTCCCGTTATAGACCGCAATTGCCAGCAGTTCGCCGAGTTCACCCATGATGCAGCAGTATCCTGTTTCGCCGGTGTGCGGATCCAGAACCCCGAAAATATCTGTCTCCTTCATAAATTTCCAGGGCTCGAGTTTCCTGAACCTTGCCGCTGCGTCATAAAGGGCCTTCCACTCTTTCAGTGATGGTTCCGTCTGTTTCATGCAGGGGTCCTTTCTGCGTTATGTGCTAAAAATATTTTATAGGATATGCGCTCTTTTTGCCCGTATCTTTTTTCGGCATACCTTCCCTTGCATGCCTGACCCATTTGCTTCTTCAAACTGTTCTGGGAGATATAGCGTGTGCCAGAGAGATGACAGAAATTGCGCGCAAAGCGGGATTAGGCCGCGAAAGTCTTTATAAAGCTCTTCCTCCGGAAGGGAACCCAGAATTTGCCACTGTAATGAAAGTTTTACGGGCTTTAGGGCTGTCATTGCATGTTAAGGCTGCGCATAAATAACGCCGAATCATAAAAGAAATGCTTTCTTGAACTATCAAGATTATCTTTCGAAACAAGTGGGGAAGATGACTTCCTGTACTCCGCACCTCATAAGCCTGATATAATTGTGAGTAGTTCAAATGATAATCTTTGATGCAAAAGAATCCGTATAAGAATAAGGTGATAGGGCTATTATGAAATTGAGAGATCTGGGTTTCAACCAATGGTTTGAAGATCATTCCTCCGAGTTTGACCAAAGGGGTTACAGCTTTGCCCGCATATCTACAGTTGACCGCGGTTCGTATCTGATAAGGAATGAATCGAAAGAAGTCCCTGCTGAACTCTCGGGGAAGCTCTCTTACCAGACCGAGAACTCGATCGACCTTCCGTGTGTAGGAGATTGGGTGGCGGCAGAATATTACAACGATGGTGCAGCAGCAATCATCCACCGAGTGTTTCCGCGAAAGACGTTTTTGCGACGCAAGACCGCCGGTCAAAACATCGACTACCAAATGATTGCAGCTAACATAGATATCGCTTATATTGTTCAATCATGCCATTTTGACTTTAATCCACGCCGTTTGGATCGGTACCTCGTAATGGCAGCTGACGGACACGTTGAACCGATTGTCATACTCACAAAGACGGATTTAATCACTCGTGTTGAATTGGATCAGAAGATTGCGATTATCAGCTCTGTCACCAAAGTAAAAGTGATCGCACTTAGCAACATCACTGGTATCGGGTTTGATGAGTTTCAACGGACGCTATCCCCGGGAAAGACCTACTGTCTGCTTGGTTCATCGGGTGTCGGGAAGACGACTCTCATTAACCGCCTGATGGGCCAGGAAGCCTTTGACACAAAAGTCGTCAGCAGCACCGGGGAAGGTACTCATGCTACTTCCCGACGACAGCTCATTGTTCTTAGCCAAGGCGCGATGTTGATTGATACGCCTGGTATGCGAGAGATAGGCATTGTTGGTGCCAGTGATGGTGTAAACATAGGATTCGAAGAAGTTGTCGGGCTTTCAGCAAACTGTCGCTATGTAAATTGTAGCCATGAACACGAGCCTGGCTGTGCCATCCGAGCCGCGGTCGAAAGTGGAGAATTGAGTGAAGATCGCTATTCCAGTTATATCAAGCTCAAGAAGGAGTCAGCGTACTACGAGATGTCATACTTGGACAAACGAAAAAAGGACAAAGCCTTCGGACGATTCATCAAATCGGCCAAAAAACAAGTGAAGGACTGAAATAAAAACACTAAACCCGCAAATCCAAATAATCCCAAGAAGCAAGCATCCTTCCTGTTACAAACACCCCGGCAGGTTCCAATCTTGAGCAAGCGTTCACATAGAAGGTAGTGTAACATCAATTCTGCAAATATGAATCAGGGTATAATTCTCATTGGACAAAAACAATCTCTCAAGGAGAGAAAGGAGAATTATACCCATGAAGAAGAGTTTATCAAAGAAGGCGAGAAAAGTCATTGAGGAAGGAGTACAGGAGTTTATGGAGATGCCGCCCTTGACGGAGTTGACGAAGATAGGGGCGAGGATGATGTTACAGTCGGCCTTGGAAGAAGAAGTGACGGCATATCTTCAGAGGGACTATTATGAGAGGAACGCTGAAGCAAAAGGAAGCCGGAGCGGGTCAAAACCCAGATCAGTGAAGATCGGTAGTGGCGATATAGGCATAAAAATGCCGCAGGTAAAATATGCCGGTGGACCGTTTCATTCCCGGATACTGCCGCCGCGAGTGACGCAGATAGATGAGATACAGGAAATCATACCCCTCTTATACATGAATGGGCTGTCGACGAGAAAAGTAAAGGAGTACAATCAAAAAGTGTGTAAATAGATGAGTAGGCGGTGTATCCTTTTAAGGTTGAACTGGAATCAACAAAAGAAAGGAGACACCACCATGAGAAAGGGTATCACCGGGGCAGTACAGCCG